>JAFLBY010000080.1 GCA_017302855.1 Candidatus Kapaibacterium sp. | reverse complement strand
CCCGTTAGAACTCTCAAGATTTCCATTGAGATTTTCAGCTATAGAAATTACTCCATTAATCAGAGTACCTGCATACTTCGTCGCATGTTTCATGCCGCAAAGAATATGAGTAGCAAAAGAAGAACCGGGAAGTGCATATTGCGTGGAAACAATTCCCGATGGTTTAACACCCGAACCATTATTAAAAAGAATCACATGTTCATCATTCCCAGCAATTTTAGCACCTTTCATATTATTATTATTTGTCACAATCTCTGATGTTGTCGGTTGTGATAAATTAAGAGGACCAACCTGCATCGCCGTCATGAAATCCTGCACCAAGGGTTTAGCCGGATCACGTGTTTCTACCCTCCAATGTTTTGATTTGAACATATAACTTAAATTAGGATCATTTGTCCAATTATCCGGATTTGTATTCCATAAATAATATTTCGTGTATTGCGGATTTGACGGAGCAAGAGTTGTTAACCATAGCCGAGAATTACCTTTATCTTGACGTACAGTATTCCCGGAAATAACAGGCTCATTCGCAAAATGCCAACGTAAATGTTTTTCATATGGTCCATTTTGATGATTCGATTGTTTTACTTTTACTTGATCAAAAACCACAAATTTACCGGCAGAGGGGATATAAACATAATTACGATAAAAATGCTCTAATTGTCTGTTTACTGTATCAGCAAGGTATATCGTTGTTTGTAAAGTATTATGCCAACCAATGAAATTATACGCCGACGATAAGTCGCTTCGTAAATATATATAATCATCTGTCATTTCATTTGTGACGGGACGATCAAAACCATAACCGTCTTGTCCACCCATTCTACCTGCTGATTTAGGACGATAAACATTCCAATCATCAAAAAACAACGTATTTTTATGTGCAGACATTTCTACATATTCAGCAGCATCACCGGAAACACCGATACCATCAATACCAACTTTATAATTACTTGGGCTGATAAGTACTTGATCTTTACCGCGAACAATATGAATATGTCCTGCATGAAAATGTTGATGATCGGTGTTATGAGAACTACCCATTTGAACAGAAGCCCACACGGCACTCGTGTCCCAAGAAGACCGCATCATAAAATATGGATTTACTTTAAATTGTGAACTGCCATTAGGATTCACTGTCGGAACAAGTGAAAAATTCTTTGAATCAGACGAATTTAGTGCTGATGTCTGGCGTGAATTATCCCGATAAAGCAATGCTTCCCAATTTCGTAAACCCGGAATTGTTAAACCATTTGCATACGCTCCATAATTATGTTGAGTCGGTGCCCATTCATTCACAAAATATTGTACTTGCGGACCAATATCTGTATTTTCAAGTAAATATGCTAATCGTGAAGGATATCCAATTTGAAATCCGATACCATTGTTACCTCCCCAATCACCAATTGGATCAATCATAAATCTTTTTGGTAACATTGAATGTTTCAAAGCATTAAATGATGATTTATACCACTCAATATAAGGTGAAATAACATCAACATCGAGAACAGTATGTAGTGCAATACTAAAATCAACTTGATGATTACCAAAATCAGAATTTGCATAGCTCCAACCTTGTGGATTATGACCTCCGGCAAAAGTAGCTACTTTTGTGCCTTTTGTACTTGCATCAACCCCATAGGTCGAACCAACCCATGTATTTACTCCATCAAAAAAGTTCTGCGTACGATAGCTGTCAGGATAATCTGTTGATTCTAAAAGAGTCGAAGGAGTGCCGTCTAAACGATAACGTGACCAGTCAATTAAATGTTGAGCACGCGGATTTTCGCCAAGGGTTGCCAATCCAAGCAGACCAATTCCAACCATGTGCCCACCCAAGTGATTACCATGAGAATGGGAATTATTTTCATAAGCCAAACCACCTTCTTTTCTCGTGCTATCAAACCAAATATTAAAAAAAGTATGTAATTGTCCTCGCAAATTCGGAGAAATTTTATCATAACAATAATCATAGATAATTGCAGCAGCCGGACCAACATAGCGGGAAGGATATGTATTGGCTAAATTAAATGGACTTCTATTTCCCCAATTATTGTCAGAATCGTACATAGCTCTGACCATCTCTTGAGCTAATGCAACTGCTTTTGAACTATAGCTTGTATCGCCGGTTAATTGATAAGCAAAACACAAAGGTAAAGCAGCTTCAAACCATTCGCCACCTTGGTAACCATACTGAATAGTTCCGCCATACCAATTCCATGCAGTAGCATATTTAAATGGCGTGATTGATTGATTTTTCAATACATCCGCTTGATTTTTTAGTTTTATCCAATCAGGATCATTATTCGCTACTTTTTGTTCTAATTTTTCCCTTATTTCCGGAGACATAAAAATGCGCGGGTGCTCATAATTTGTACCGTCTCCCCACTCATCTGCACCAATATCAACAATTCCTCCTTGTGTACGAATACCATCATCACAATCCTTTTGAGGGACGGCATTTGGTGTACCAAAAGTATTTGTACCCACATCAATAAGTTCAGAACCTCGACGTAATCGCCAATTACAAGCAGTGTCAATAAATTTTGGATTATTGATTTGAATCATTGCTAAAATATTTCCACCATAATATGTTGGTAATATTCCTTGATCTTTACCCGGATCTGTTAAAGAAAAATCATTAAGGAATGTATGGGATATTTCTAAAGATGAACCGACACCATCAAGATACACATCATTAACATGCTGACCATTGCCCCAAAATAGATTATTTGCGGATAGTACTTTAGCATCCGTGACATGAAGTGCATGACCACCATTTCCATCAGGATCGGAATTTTGTGTATTAAACACAACGGTGTTATTTATCACTGTTGCCATACTATAATTACCTGTTCCTGCACCATCAATTCTAATTCCGCCTCCACGTGAGTATGCACGGTTTTTTGCGACAAAATTATTTTTTATGATACCTATTGCTCCTTCGTCAATCATAATACCGGCACCGGAGTTCGCTTTATTTTCCGTGACAGTATTAGCAGTAATGTTTACAGTAGTCAAATTACTACCTTTGACAATAATAATTCCGCCACCGACTCCGCCGCCACCGCTATTTTGACCATAATCGGTATTGAAGGTGTTTTTCTCAATAATATTCTTTTCTATTGTACCATCGCAAGACATAATTATACCTGCACCATGCGAAGCACCGCCAACACTTAGATTATTTCGAATGATATTATTCTTTACAGTTGCATTATTGGCTGTACCCGCTTCTGCAACACTTAATCCACCACCAAAATCATGCGCAATATTTGATTCAATAATATTATTGTAAATATTAACGCTGCCGGCTGCAACACCAATCCCGCCACCAACAGTAATACTGTCATATTTTTTGAGATTTAATGGGTCATGTGTGCTCCAATATCCATTATGATGAATATGATTATTGAAGAACGTTGCTGAACGATTACTAGCCCAGCCCTTGCACTGAATACCTGATTTTCCTTGTGTTATCTCAAATCCTTCAATGACTATACCTTTTGCATTGTAAAATTCAAAAACGGGTTTTACTTTCGAAGAACCAATTACTTTTGATTTTCCTATACGTGTTGTAAATGATGGATTAAAACCACCACGAAACACAAAAGATCGTGAATTTCCGGACATATCTGCATCATTACCAATTGATTCCGTATATGTTCCTTTGGCAACATGAATAAAATAGATGCCTGATGCGTGATTTGCTGTCTTTGCAGCTTCATAAGCCTGTGTAATCGTTTGATATGGCGAATTTATTGTTCCATTGCCATTTTGTTGAGCATTGGAATTTACATAGTAATTATTGCTCTGATTTTGATTTCCATTACTTCCACCGCCATTATTATTACCACCGCCATTATTATTGCCGCCGCCATTATTATTGCCGCCGCCATTATTACTGCCACTGCCATTATTACTGCCGCCGCCATTATTCGCAGATCCTGAATCTTGTGATTCACCTGGGATAATTACATTCCCGCGTTTAAATTGTAATACACCGGCTGCCGTTGTCGTATATTGACCGTTATTATTAACATCAACGTTTATACTATTACCATTAAAAATAACCATATATTTTTGAGATGGCAATAATCCTGTTAATGTAAATGTTGTAGCAACTGAACTGTCGGCACTAAAGTTCACTGATGTGATTGGAGTCGGAACTAATTGATTACCATTATTAAATAGGATTATATTGGTTACTTGGCTATTATGTGAAACGATTTTACTGCCTGTCATAGAATTACCATTACTATGTATCACAGTGGACACCGGTTGAGTCAGAGCACTATTCCCTGCTTGCATCACTGTAAGAACAGGCATAGACAAAGGTGATGTGTTGTCCGTAACTTCTGAACGCCAAGCATTGGATTTAAACATATAGTCGGAACCACTTCCCCATATATTATCAGGATTGTTCAGCAGTTGATAACTCGTAATTGTTGGTGAGGAAGGTAACACTGTTTGTACAAACAAACGAGCATTTCCGTTCACTACAGAAAGAGTATTACCGTTTTTAACAGGTTCTACAGGAAAATGCCATCTGATATGCTTTTTGTATTGACCTTTAGCATGTGAAGAGTTTTTTGCAATAATTTTATCACTGACAACAAATATTCCGGCTTCACGCAGATAGACAACAGATCGTGAATATTTTTCTAACTTTCGCTGATTTGTGTCAGAAATATTTTTCGGAAAATCATAATTATTGTACGCAGTTGTTAAATCTGAAGATACGTATGAATAATTGCTATTTTGTTCTTGTGCTATAATTTTATTTTTCCCATAAGAGCTTTGTCCTCCGACCTTAGATGAACCTGTAGCTTGATAATCGCCAAAATCATCAAAGAACAAGGTGTTTTTTGCGCCTGAATATTCTGCCCACGATATACCGGTACCACTTGCACCCATAGCATTAGCATCGCCACGCCAACTGTTTGCACTAATTAATAAATGTTTATTTCCCTTGCTAATTTGAATATGACCTGCTTGTTTATGCTGGTAGGAGTCATAGTTATGGGCATTCATATTTATCGCTGCCCAAACAGCGGTTGTATCCCACGATGAACGCATAAAAAAGTACGGCATTGATGCATTTCCGGCTGTCCCTTGCGGATATGGGTTCGTAAATGGCGAATAATATGTATCGAAATTTCCGGCATTTGTATTTTTTTCTGTATAATAAAGAAATTTTTCCCATTCAGTTAATGGTCGAATTTCTAATGGACTACCACTAATGGGTTTTTTATATTGCGGTATATCCTTCCAAGCCCAATGGAATGAAGGGTCTGCGAATTGCTGTGAATTTTGCAGACCATGAGCCAAACGTATTGGCAACATTCTTTCAATAACGCCCGATTGACCTCCTGAAGACCATTCACCGTTGGGATCTACTAAATAACGTGAAGGCATAGTACTGTGACGCAATGTTTTATATATACCTTCAATCCATGATAATTTCTCACTAAGAATATTTTCCTCAGTTGCAGTGGAAATCATGGTCATATAATCAAGTAAACGTGCATAATATTCCATTCCATATCCCAGACCTTTTGCAAAACTGCCTCCTGCGGATGGTTTACCTGCTGCACCATGTAATTTTTCATTAATTCCCCAACGATTACCAAAGGATGTTTTTATAGTACCTTCCATCATATTTTTTACTGTTCTTGATGGATAATCTGTTGAGGTAAGTGTTGCTGAAAGTGTAGAGTCGAAACGTGCGCGTGCCCAATCAATCATGGTCTGCGCCATTGAATTATCCCATGCACTTGCATATCCCATTGATGCAGCAGCCAGCACATGCCCGATAAATGGTGTACTCGAAGGAGGACCATTTTTCTCTTGAACTGCATTGTTGGAATTAGAACGCATATAGGTAAAATATGTGTTCATAAGATTTACATAAGCAGTGCGCTTAGCATTAGGAATTGCATCGTAACACCAATCATAAATGACCGCTAAAGCAGGACCAACCCACCGACTTGTTAAGGCATTACTTCTTGCTATGGGTGAAGTCCCTGTTGGTGGATTATTATCGGGGTCATTTTGCGCCCGAACCATTTCATCGGCAATATCAATTGCTTTTTGTGCATAAACAGGATTACCCGATGCTCTGTATGCTAATGCCAAAACATGAGCGGCATCATGCCATGTTTGCCCATTATTATACCAGAAAATGGCATTATTATACCATGTGCCGGCAGTAGAACTTTTGTACTGGATAATTGGCTGAGTGACTAATACATCTGCTTTGGCTTTCAGCGCAATCCAATCTGCATGTGAGCCAGCAAATTTACTGCTCATCACATTCTGAACTTGGGAGGAAATAAGTAATCGAGGGTGGTTTTGTTTTACGTCCAAACCGGAACTAAATGCCGTCAATGGCAGGGCGGCAGTAACTGCAATGCAGCAAACTCGCCTTAAAAAAGTAGGGATTGTTATCATATCCCATCTCCTTAGTGTTTGTGAAACATAATTCGATGGAACAAAATTGGTGAATAATTTCAGGGGTTTAGCTACGTACTAGTTACGTACATGAGAGAATTATGTCACATTAGTTTAGATGAATCAAATACTTACGCAAGTCATCATTTCGACCTTCAAAGATTTTTTTTCTTATACGCAGGCGATGTGTTTCTATCGTTCTGGGTGAAACACAGAGAATCTCTGCTATCTGCTTTGTAAGCAAATCTACTTTCATCAAACAGCACACACGTATCTCTGCTTCCGTTAAATTTGGGTACATATTCATAATTTTATCATAGAATCCACTATGTACGGCATCAAAATCCTGATAAAATGTTGTCCACCCTGTTTCGATATCAGTTATGGATTCAATAAGTTTATTGGGTAAAATTTGTTTCTTTCTTTTTCTTTTGCTTTTTGCTACTTCGTCTTTAAATGTATGTAAAATTTGATTTCTTTGTGTGAGTTGTATAGCTAATGTCTTTAACTCTTGATGCTTCTGCCGCACCACAATTTCCAGGTGTTCTTTTTGTAATGCCACAGAATTATGTGCTTTTTCATGAGTTATAGAATCAATCACCCTAAAAACATCATATACTTCTGATGCAACGCCATGATTCCAGAACTTTTCGTGAATAGAATTGTATTGCTTTAGATGTAAAAGTGCTTTTGCACCATCCCCTAATTCTTCAAATGCCATTGACAATAATTTATGAGCATACATTTCATTTCTTAGAGAAGGGAATGAAGAAGTTATTGTAAAAACTTCTTGCAAAATTTCTATCACATTGTTATTTTGATTAGTTCGAGCATATACTTCTGCTAACATATTGATAGCATTGAGGATGCCTGCTTTATATTGAATAGTACGGCTTATTGTTAATGATTTTTGAATATTATCATGTGCACTATCTAATTCATTGTTGACAATATTCAGAGCAGCAATGTTTTGCAAGGCACTCACAATATGTTTACCATAAGCAGAGTGCATAAAAATTGCAAGTACTTTTTGTAAATACATTTCCGATTCATCATATTTTTTAATCAGCAAATAGGCATAGCCAAGGTTTCCATAGGCGGGCGCGGTAAAAAAATCAAGATTGTCATTTGTGTCTGACAACTGAGCCAATGCCATGTGAAACAACTCAATTGATTTTTCGGCATCTCCTGCTATAATAAATATCATCCCTAAATTGTGGTAAGCGTGATATCGCACTTCCCACCATTTGTTATCCTCTAATTGTAAAAGCGGTAATAATTGCGCTACTGATTCCTTTAATAAACCAATTTCACGATAGGATGAGGATAAATTAATGGCTGCATAACTTAGGCCTTGTACATCATTTGACTTCTGAAAAGCATCATGTGCTAGACGTAACTCTTCAACTGATTTTTCAAATTGACCAATATGGAAGTATGTCCTACCTCTAAGCAAACGACAACGTCCCTCAAAAGTAATTAACTCATTTTCTTGAATTTCACTCAGCAGTTCTGCGGTTTTTTCAAAAACAAATTGATTATTACCCAGTCTGAAATTTATTTCAACGATAGTAAATTGAATACGAATTTTTTGGGTTAAAAGAGATAAATCATCGACAATGGTATATGCCTTTTGAAGAAAAATCAACGATTCATTATGTTCACCTAAAAAAGAATATGCTAAACCTAAAGTATGGTACAAAACAGTTAGCTCACGAATAGAACCTTTTTCTTCAAGAGTTGCTAAAATCTTCTGGCATAATTCAATGGTATTTTCTACATTTGCATTACGCCCTTGCATAACTGCTTTGTGGAGTTCAATCAAGGAATATAACGTACTACTCTCCGGCGATTGTTCAGCGATTGAAGTACATTGTTCAATAAAATTATGTGATTGCTGATTGTGACCTAAATATTGTGCAATAGAAGATGCCATGAGCATTGTACGCACTTTTTGGGAATCATCAAGTCCTTTACTTATTTCTAAGGCATTTTCGCAATACTTCCACGCCGCGTGATTATCGTGATTTGCATAATAATCAACGATATCAAAGAGAATAAATAGTTGCTCTGACCTATTGTGTGATTTTCGGAACTTATGTATTAATGAACGTACATATTTTGAGTTTTTCATACACAACAATCTCAAAATGTAAAGAAGAGAAGCAGTAAGGGTAAAGCAAAAAAAAAGCGTGCCACAAGAATGACACGCCGGTAATCTTTGTTACAATTTTTATCTTCTGTATTGTCTTAAAAATTCCAAACGATCTTGCAATTGAGCCATGGGAATGAGGAGTTGATCTTTGTCAAGGATGGCATCTTCTTGTTTTTCAAAGACTAAATCATAATCTTTACTCATGACAATTGCTTCTTCGGGGCATACCTCCTCACAAAAGCCGCAATAAATACATCGCAACATATTTATTTCGAACTTAATCGGATAGCGCTCTTTTGTTTTTTCTGTTTCACCGGCTGCTACTTCAATTGCCAATGCCGGACATACCCGTGAGCACAATCCACAAGCAACGCAGCGCTCTCCATCTTCTTCGAGAACAAGCACTGGTCTTCCACGATACGATCCGGTCGGATTCCACACTTCTTCAGGATATTGACGTGTTACTTTAGGTTTAAACATTTCGACAAATGTCATTCCTAATCCACGCGCAATCTCAGGTAAATATATTTTTTCCCAGAAATTCAATCGTTGTTTTTCGGTATTTTTTTCGATATTCATGATTAACCCTTTGTATGCAATATTTGAATTTATAAAATATGATTAGTTAAATATCATCATAATTGTTCCGGTTATTGCGATATTCGCTAATGCTAAAGGTAACATTACTTTCCATCCCAGCGACATCAATTGATCATAGCGGAAACGAGGTAAAGACCATCGTGTTTGAATAAACAAGAAAAGAAATGGTATCATTTTGCCAACTACAACGCTGAATTGAACCAATGCGCGGAGAACACTCCCCTCTTCCAATCCCAGCATCTCATACAAAAAGGGTACGTCCCATCCACCAAAAAAGAGCAAGACCATCATAGCACATGCGGTTACCATATTCACATATTCAGCCAAAAAGAATAAACCGAATTTCATACCGGAATATTCTGTGTGATAACCGCCTACCAATTCGGGTTCAGCTTCCGGTAAGTCAAATGGAGTCCGATTGGTTTCTGCAAATGCTGATACAAGGAAAATAATAAAACCCAAAGGTTGGAAAAATATGTTCCAGTGTCCTCCATTTTGAGCTTGGACTATTTGCATTAAATCTAAAGAACCTGAAATCATCAATACACCAATAAGTGACAAACCCATTGATAACTCATACGAAATCATTTGTGCAGATGAACGCAAACCCCCTAAAAGAGAATATTTATTGTTGGATGACCATCCTGCTAAAGTTAAACCATATACACCAACAGATGACATACCTAAAATGAATAAAAGCCCCACGTTAATATGAGGAGCTATAGAAAGATATACTTTCTCGCCACCAAGATAAAAATATTCACCAAACGGTATTACGGCATACACAGCTATGGCAATTCCTATGGATATTACCGGAGCAATAGCATGAAAACCCTTATTTGCAAGAGTGGGTATAATATCCTCTTTTAAGTAAAGTTTAAATACATCGGCAAAAGATTGAAATAAGCCCAATGGACCAACCCGATTGGGACCAACCCTATTTTGTATCCATGCAGAAATTTTACGCTCAAAATATACTAAGTACGCAGCTGCTATAAGCAATCCGTTTACAATAAGAAACATTTTGAGACCGAGAACCAAACTTTGTACTAACCACTGTTCCATAGAAAAATATCGCAAAGGTTTAATAAAATGTACTAACTGTCAAAATCCAATTAACTGACTTGAGGTTTGAAATAATGTGATTCATAGACAACTCCTTTTGATTCAGGAGTTCCGATACGTCCCATTATCATTCCACCATATTCATCAAGTAACTCATAAGACATACCCTTAAAGCCATCAACGTGATGGGTCATTTCTTCAAACACACTTTCACTGTCTTTGTATT
This sequence comes from Candidatus Kapaibacterium sp., assembly GCA_017302855.1. Taxonomy (GTDB): domain Bacteria; phylum Bacteroidota; class Ignavibacteria; order Kapaibacteriales; family UBA961; genus UBA2353. Next base: position 4,561 of record JAFLBY010000080.1, on the reverse strand, counting down.
GCCACTGCGCATTCATTGCATTCGCAACACCTTGAACAATCCGCCAACTCATACGTGAATTTCTGCGTTCGCCCTGTGTCCAGCGATCATTAAATGCTCCAAATTTATCCCAGCGACTCATTTTCATTCCCATGTAACGCTCATTTTCTTTGGTTACAATGGCAGGAGTAAAATGCTGAACCCTTTTCGTAACATTAGTGTATGTACCTTCGCTTTCGGCATAGGTTGAAGATGCAAACACAACATGTGCTTTTTCAGCTGTAGCTGTTGCATTGTGGGTATGAACTATCAGCACCTGAACTTTGTCCAAAACAGATGCTATCTTTGGAATGAGAGCGATATCTTCATCCATCACATACAATGCTTTAATAAATCCTTGTGAAATTTTATCGGCAAGATGATCAATAGATGTACCATGCTGTGCATGATGCGCTATACCTGATTCCATTGCACCATGTGCATTGGGTGACATATCACGAGTTCTCAGGAAAGAATCGCCAAATTCCTCATTAAAATGCCGAACAAAGTCAATGTTGTTTGTTTTAAGAACACTCTTTGCAAATTTCGCTAAAAGGTAATTGTCTTCATTAGATGATTTCGAAGAACCGATAACCATAATCTCTTGATGTTTGACACTGCGCAATAACTCAGCTGCCGCTGCATAAGCATCGTTCCAATCAGCTTTAACTAATTGTCCTGCCGAGTTACGAATCATGGGTTCTGATACTCGATTTTCATTGACAAAATCATATTGGGTTAATCTACCATGGTCACACATCCAATATTCGTTTACGTGCATATTTGTTCTTGGCTCAATACGCATAATCGTATTGTCTCGAACGCCTACCTTTGTGTTGCATCCACGTGAACAACCCGTGCAGATCGAATCATTAAAACTCATTTCCCAAACGCGGGTTTTGAATCGAAAATCTTTACTTGTTAAAGCACCTACCGGACAAATGTCAATTACATTCATAGAATAAGGGCTGTCGAATGTTGTTCCCGGGAAGTTCTCAATAGTTACTTTGTCTCCACGCTGCACAAAAGTAATAGCAGGCTGTTTGGCTATTTCATCAGCAAAGCGAATGCAGCGTGAACATGAAATACAACGCTCTCCATCAAACATGATTTGCGGACCTAGCTCAACTCGCTTAGGCTTATGAACCTTTTGTTCATCGAAGCGACTTTTGCCTTTTGAATGCTCAAAGCTGTATTCTTGTAGTTTACATTGACCTGCTTCATCGCAAATAGGGCAATCTAAAGGATGATTGATAAGTAGAAACTCCATCACCGCATTTTGAGCGGATTCCGTTTTGTGGCTTTGCGTGTCAACTACCATACCGTCTGCAACCGGAGTTGCACATCCGATTTGCATCTTAGGCATGTAATTCACCATAACATTGCCGTCAGCATCATGTTCTATGCTGCCATCCGCAGCACGTCTAATCGAGCCGACATTTACCAAACACATTCGGCAATTTCCGGCTACGGAAAGTGACGGATGCCAACAAAAGTGTGGAATATTGATTCCATTGTCTAATGCTGCTTCTATGATTGTTTTACCTGCTGCCGCTTCTATTCGCTGACCGTCTATGATAATCTGTGGCATGTGTCTCCCCTGTTATTTGGGATATTTATGAAGAAATTTTTACCATTGATAATGCAAATTAACTGTTTTTATCGTGTCTGAAAAATCAATTGCACAAAAAAGTATCGTTCGCCTGCTTTACCCATGCCTTTTCATGGCAATTTAACACGTATTTATGACCTCATTCATACTTTCTTTCTATGCTTTTCGTCTTACCAACACATTCTCATAATCACTTTATTTGAACTGCCCTCGTATTTTTGTGGCATTACTTCTAACTTCCTATGAAAATATTTATCATCGTTGTTTTGTTAATAATTACAGCTGTCATTGCAACAGCAGGATTCATCTTGGGTGCCATACGAAGACTTTTCTTTGGCGGTATTCGCACTATGAATCAACAACATAACCCTGCTAATGAACAGACCGATTTCTCAAATGGGCAAAAACAAGTCCTCTACTCCGACGGAAAAACTACCGTCTTGCGCGGCGACAATCAACATTCTGACTCTTAATTACCCAAACCATGAACGATACCTCTAAACTTATAGCCGCAATTGATGTTGGTACCAATTCCTTCCACATGATTATCGCATCGGTATCGGAAAAAGGTATCATCAAAATCCATCAACGTTCCAAAGAACCCGTTCGGCTCGGCTCAAGCGCTAAAGACATGAAACACATCGAAGCAGAAGCTATGAAACGTGGCATTGCTACGCTCAAACGTTTTGCAACTCTCGCCAATGAAGCTAATGCTCAAATCAGAGCCGTCGGTACAAGCGCCGTCCGCGAAGCACTCAACAGAGAACAATTCGTAGAAGCCGTCGAAGAAAAAACAGGCATCTCCATCGAAGTCGTATCAGGACTCGAAGAAGCAAGACTCATCTATCTCGGTGCCATTCATGCACTACCCATTCACAATAAACAATCCTTAATCTTTGACATCGGCGGAGGAAGCACCGAATTCATCATCGGGAAAAACGGAGAACGACTCTTCACTCACAGTGCAAAAATCGGGCATATCAGAATGACACAACGCTTCTTCCCCGATGGGAAAATCACTCCCAAAGCTCTCAAAGACTGCCGCGACTATATTCGTGGCGATCTCATTTCTACCTTCGACACCATCAAAACTACATCTTTCGATGTCGCTGTGGCATGCTCCGGAACCGTACAAGCTATCGCCGCTGCCATTGCATTCAAAAAAACCAATAAAGTCCCCGAACAATTCAATGGTATAACTCTCTCAAAAAAAGACCTTACCGGCGCAATCAACGATATTCTCACTGCAATAAATTCAAAACAACGCTCTCTCATCCCGGGAATGGACATCAGCAGAAGTGATGTCATCGTCGGGGGCGCACTTATTCTCGAGCAAATCATAGAAGCTCTCAATATTGACAAACTCACTTTCTCTGCCTATGCACTGCGCGAAGGCATTCTCTTCGATACTCTCCAAAAACAAAAAGCTATTCAAGAATTTCATCATCTAAGCAATCTCCGTTATGAATCTGTACTCCATGTATGCAATGAATACCGAGTCATAATGAAACATGCTCTCCATGTCAAACAACTTTCTTCCGACCTCTTCGATGCTCTCCAACCAATCCACCAACTCGGAGACAATGAAAAAGAACTGCTCGAAGCCGCTGCCTTACTCCACGATGTCGGCTATCATATCTCACCCGAACAACATCACAAACACACTTACTATCTCATAAAAAATTGCGTTCTCCCCGGATTCACCAATGACGAAACCGAAATCATTGCCAACATCGCCAGATACCATCGTAAGAGCTTACCAAAAAGAAAACACGATAACTTTATTCACCTCTCACCACAAGAACAAAAAACCGTACGCATTCTATCCGGCATACTACGCATCACAGAAGCATTAGACCGTCGCTTAATTGCCGCCGTCGCCTCTGTAAAAGCAATAACAGACAAAAAAAACATCACCATCCAACTCCAATTACAACAACAGGACTATGTACCCGACATAGAAATATGGGGAGCAGAACGAAGAAAAGATTTACTCGAACAAACACTTGATATAACTCTCAACTTCCAATAAATACCAACTATCAACACTTACACGCCTATGACCTTTGTGACCTCACGTATTCACTTATTGACAAAAGGTACAATCATGAAACATCTAACAATCACAGCATTAGTCATCATTGCACTACTGCTCAACTCATGTGGCGAAGACCAACAAACACAACAACCCGACACCACCCCATCAATCGCCATGATAACCATACCCGCAGGCACATTCGCCATGGGAACATGGTACCATGACGGAGATGAAAGACCCGTCCGCAATGTCACAATCTCGCGCTCCTTTCTCATCAGCAAGTATGAAGTAACCCAACATCTCTGGAAAAAAGTCATGGGCGACAATCCCTCATACTTCCTCGGAGACTCCTTACCCGTCGAAAGCATCAACTGGTTCCATGCCATCACATTTTGCAATAAACTCTCCCAAAAAGTAGGACTAACACCAGTCTATACAATCGTCAATGACACCACCATACTATGGAACAACCAAGCCGACGGATACCGACTCCCCACCGAAGCAGAATGGGAATATGCCTGCCGTGCCGGAACAACTACCGAATTCTACACCGGACCATTCAGCAATACACTCATTGATTCCGCACTTGACAAAGCGGGATGGTATTGTGGCAATGCGCAAAACAAAACACATCCCGTCGGAAAAAAAATACCAAACAACTTCGGACTATATGATATGCACGGAAATGTATGGGAATGGGTTTGGGACTGGTTTGCATACTACACACCCAATGACACCACCGACTGGGTCGTATCGCAAAGGCAGCCCATCTATCAAGAACCATACTACAAAAAAATGCAACGCGGCGGCAGCTATGATTGCGAAGGACCAAACCATTATGGACGCTCGCCCCATCGCCATCTCACCTTCCCCGAAATAAAAGCACCATCCTT
>JAFLBY010000008.1 GCA_017302855.1 Candidatus Kapaibacterium sp. | reverse complement strand
ACAATTTCCAAAAGTCAATACTTTGTTTCGTGAGGCATGTCATATTTTAGACGTGAAAAAAATACCGGAACTCTATGTTTCTGCAAGCCCTTTTGTCAATGCACGTGCCATTGGTATGGACAATCCATTTATCATACTCAACTCTTCACTTTTGGATACATTGAGCGAAGAAGAACTGTTGGCAGTTATTGCCCATGAATTAGGTCATTGTATGTCAGGGCACATGTTATACTCGACATTGCTTATATTATTGACACATTTTTCTATGCCTATTTTATCAAGCATACCACTTGGAGCAGCAGCTTTATCAGCTATTCGTATTGCACTTATGGAATGGTATCGTAAAAGTGAATTATCCTGTGACCGTGCGGGATTACTTGTTGTACAAGACCCCGATATTTGTTATACCTTAGAAATGAAATTAGCCGGAGGGAATAGAATTTCCGAAATGAATATTAATGAATTTTTTGTACAAGCGTATGAATATGAGTCTGGAGGGACAATGGTGGACGGCATCCATAAGATGCTGAATTTATTGGGTAGAACTCATCCTTTTCCCGTATTGCGTTTAGTAGAATTAAAAAAATGGGTAGATTCGGGAGAATATGCTCGTATCTTGAATGGAGGTTTCGCACAAGCTGATAATGATGCACCGCGTCCATATAATGCTCCGCATTATGCAACTCAGGATGACAACAAAGAGGAAAGCGTAGCAGATAATATGAAGGCAGCAGCGCAAAAGTATAGAGAAGAATTTATGAACTCATCCGATCCTTTTGTATCAACAGTAACGGATATTGCTAATTCTGCTGCTGAAGCTGCTAAGATTTTTGCAGAAAATTTGAAAAAAAAATCTGCGAAATAGGATTTGCGATAGTGTGTCACCTTGTGGTTATGTATCTTTGTGCTATGCCGTAAATCATTGATATTCAATAGCATTATGAAATAGTAAAACGAAATATTATGCAAATGATGCTATTCCATGTTGATACGTAATGTTGCTAAGTACTAAACAAAAAAACAAAGAAAACGATGTCCATGCTGCTCCCAAATCTCGGAGCAAAATATTCTATGAAATGAAAGAAATCTGTAATTTCATTCTTTCTTCATACTGAATGTCATATCTAATACATTATGCGTATTGATATATTTGACTCTAAAAATTAAATCCGATATTCAGTCCCGGCTCGGGGAAAATAAATTTAGACCATTTATCATCCAACTGTTTAAACCCATCAGGTAATTGTGTGTGATAAGCACGGTGGGTAACACATATTGATGGTTGAAAGAAATAATTATCATTAAAAAGTTTGATATGATAACCAATACGATATGAATTAAAAATCTGAAAACCATCACCAATTTTCATACCATTATCATTCACAAAATGTTGCAAAGTAGGCATTATATCAAGCTGAGCATAGAGACCTTCCCATACAAATCGTTGATAAGACAATGTAACACCATATTCACGGATATATCCCGGAAATCTTTCTTCCGGTTTTTTATATGCATCGTTTAAAAATGGATGAATACCATTGGGCCAAGCATATCTCCACGTTTTTGGCGAGACTCTCACAATGTCTTTTCCCGTAATCCTATATCCAATATCAAGTTGGAAAAAATCGGGGGGATTGGTATCTTCAAACGCATTACCAAATATAACAAATAAAGAAGTCCCTATGAACCACTTTTTATATGTGCTGTCTGCTTCATCGTACTGAGCTTTTAGTTGAAACGTACTTGCCATTATTATGACAGCAACAATGAAGAATAATTTCTTTTGCATATCTATACTCTATGTGTGAAACAATAGTGCAAAATTAGAAAGTGGACATACAATAATTCGTTCACTTAAGTTAAGAAATGTGTTTAGCTTTTTTTTTCCTACTATTCTTGCTCTTAGTCTGCTTAATGATTGAGGTTTGACAATAGCATAGCTCGGACTTTTGTTTTATGAAGGCATTTTTTGTAGATTTTATACGGCATTTATCTCAGATGGTTCTTTATTCTTTCTTCAGATTTTTGTTTTCCGGAAACGAATATTAAAAATTAAATCCAAAATCAAATCCGGGTTGGATAAAGTAATCGGGCCAATGTTTTTCTACTGATGTAAACGATTGCGGAACATTCGTTCGTAGGGGCCAATAACTCAAGCCAATAGCCGGCTCAAAAAAGAAAAGATTATTAAAAAACGTGAAATGGTACCCCACATAGAAGTCGAGATATAAGGTATATCCGTTTCCAATTGTTTTATTATTCTCATCCATATATTTTTCAAAGGCATTCAAAGCATACACAGAAGTATAAACTCCTTCCCACCAAAATCGCTGATACCCTAATGTAGGTGCAAGTATGCGTGCATGTCCCGAGTAGATGTCTTCTGTTCCATCGAAGATTTTTTCCCACGGTGTACCTAAGGGCCAATCATACACCGATCTTTTAAACCTAAAGTGAATAATATCTTTTGGTGTTATTCTATATCCAAAATTTACTTGGACATACTCAGGGTTGCGCTTTTCAACAAAATTTCCCAAAAGGTAGAGGGTGCTGCCAACATACCACTTTTTATATGTGCTGTCTGCTTCATCGTACTGAGCTTTGAGTTGAAGCATATTTGTCATCATCATGACAAAAACTATTCCTACAATCTTCTTGAGCATGTCTTTACTTTCTATGTTAAACGAGACTGCAAAATTAGAAAGTGGACATACAATAATTCGTTCACTTAAGTTAAGAAATGTGTTTAGCTTTTTTTTCCTACTATTCTTGCTCTTAGTCTGCTTAATGATTGAGGTTTGATGCCGAGATAGCTTGCTAATTGATGTTGGGGCACACGTTGGATTAGATCAGGTCTTTTTTGTAATAAATTTAAATATCGTTGTTCGGGTGAAGATGTCTTAAATTCATCAAAATCTATTTGTTGTTTAGCCAATAATTCTTCGGATAACATTCTACACATTATGTCAAACTTTGGGAATTTACTGTTTACTTCTACCCCCATAGAAGAATCTGCAACTACAAGTATAGAGTCTTCAATACAGTTTACATAATATTCAGACGGCATATTACTTGTAACACAATGCGGCGTCAAAGCTTCCAATTCTGTGTAAAATGCAGTCGTTTTTTCTTCACCGTCTATGATATAATATTTTCGTATGCACCCTTTAAGAACGAAGTAATTGTCTTGCGATTTTTGTCCTTCTTTGAGCAAGACAGTTCCTTTTTTTAGCGAACGAAATATATCCAAAGAAATGATTACATTCTTCTCTTCTTCTGTCAGAGAAATATATTTTGCCATAAAGTTAAATAGTATGTCTTGCATTATTTTTACCTATCATTACCGTTGTCATTTATTTTTGTTCATAACACTCACGATACCGCATAATGGTATTATTTCTCCTGAAAAAACTTTGGTCACAAATACATAGCACTTTTTCATTCTGCGCCCATTGCGGCATTACATTAATCCTCTGTCCATCAAACTCGTATAGGTTTCGCCTGCAATGATGAGGTGATCAAGAATTTTAATATCGAAAATTTTGCCTGCTTCTTTGAGTTGTCGCGTTATGGCTATATCTTCATTGGAGGGTTCGGTATTGCCTGAGGGATGATTATGTATTAAGACTAATGCCGCAGCACTTTCTATAATTGCCGGACGAAACACTTCTCTGGGATGGACAATACTTGCCGAGAGTGACCCTTCGCTTATACGTTCGGATTTGAGTATGCGATTTGCTGTGGACAGCATCACCACATGAAATTCTTCTTTGCGTGCACCACGCATTCGGGGAATAAAATAACGTGCGATATCTTCCGGCGAACGCACCTGATGTTTGGAAGAAAAAGGAGCTGATTGCACCCGTCTTACTAATTCAAAAGCCGCTGCTAATGTGATGGCTTTTACTTGCCCCATACCTTTAATTTTGGCTAATTCCGTGACATTGCGCGATGACACTTCCGTTATTGTGCCGTATTTATTTAAGAGTTCATTGGCAACATCAAGCGCGGAATATCCTTTTGTGCCTTTGCCTATTAAAATGGCAAGTAATTCACTCTCGCGCAATGATGCAGCGCCATGGAGCAATAAACGCTCACGCGGTCTTTCATCGGCACGCCATTCGCGTATCGGGCGATACTCTATTTTTTCTTCTTCATTGTCTGCCGATGATTCCATGTCATTTCGTTAGCGTTGATTTTTGAGAATGAATACCTCATGGTTTATTTCTGCTGCCGCACCAAATGCACCGATAGCACCACCTTCAATATTGGTAAGTAAAGGATTGAAGGTATTGCCACCGAAACGTTGTTTGAACCAACGAAGATAATTACTTTCCGGTGCAAGCACACTTACTTCTTGTTTGCCATACCACTTAAAAGCAAGCCATGCCACCGGTGATGCAGTCGCATTACCCAAAAATATGTATTGAGCCGTATTGCGATACCTTGCGCTTCGTGTATTTTCAAAAAAACGATAGACCCGACGATTCTTTTCTTCCGTCGGAGGAGTTAAATATTTACCATACCCTAAAGTGTCAAGACAACGCAGACGCAACACAAAATCATTCTGATTTACAGCAGGTGTCCATGATGTAAACACATTAAAATCAGGTCTTTGTAAATTGTTGGTATCTTTGGGAAACTGTAAAATATCGGGTAACTTTTGCTTCCACACAAATGGTGAAGGTGTGGTCATTGCCGACGTAAACACTCGCCCATCTTGCATTTGTACGCGCAAATTGTAGCGAGTTAAGGGCTGCACTATTTTTGTTGTATCGGGGCAATAATATTCGCTTGAGAAACGCCCCTGACGATACACTAAGCGCATAGTATCTTTATCTGAATATATCATGACCTGCGCATCCCGAACAAAAGAATCCTCAAATCTGAAAGTATCAGCTATGGGTGTCGAACGTGAAATAAGAATTCCTTCTACAGGTTGGTTCACGGTAAGCAAGGCTTCGATAAGAGTTTGTTCTACATATAAATCTGTTGGAATAGGATCTTCGCAACCGCTCCATGCCATTGCCCCTACAATGACAGCTATCATGGCTATATGCGCATGTACTTTACGACACATCATTTTTTTGTGTACTCCGATGGTGAATTTTCTTTACATAACGTCTATGTAGTGAAGATTATTTTCGCGGATATTTCATCAAAAATATCTTAGAATATGCCTGTGATGCAGAACCCAAAACCCCTATACCGTTTCCTTTGATATTCGATTTCAAAAAATCAAATGTATTTCCAGTAAATGATTGTTTGAACCATTCGGTAAAATTTCTGTCGGAAGCATAAATAACAATTTCATGGGGACCAAACCACTTAAAGGCATTCCATACGGTCGGAACATTCGTTGTTGTTATAAATCCATAATCCGTCGGATTATTGCGACGCGGATCAAATTCACTGTCAAAAAAACGTGTGCGACGATAGTTCTTTTCCATTGTCGGCGGTGCTAAATATTTTCCGTATTCCATAGTATCTAAGCAGGTGATACGTATTAAATATTCTTTCGTATTTGGCTCAGCTGTCCATTTCAACATTAAAGAGTCATCCTGCGGAGCGTTTAAATTATTGGTATCTGCGGGAAAATAAAGCACCGGACGCGGCGGTTGCGTATAACGTATTCTGCCCGGCGTGGTCGTTGACGCAGTTAATAGTGTCCCGTCTTGCAAGCGGACTTCAAGAAAATATTGCATATTCGGTTTCACACGTACACTTGTGTCGGGACAATAATATTCTCCGCCGATGGGTGTATCTCTAAATGCAAGTTGTATGCGGTCAGTGGCTGTCGTCAAAACAATATTTGCATCTTTAATGACAGCCTCTTTATAATTATACGCTTTATTGATTGGTTGGGAATAGGAAAGTAATATGCCGTCCATAGGCTCATCAACAATCAGAATTGCTTCCACAAACGGACGACGAACATAATCATCCGTCGGCACAGGATCTTCGCATCCCATTATTATCATACCCAAAAGGGCTATGACCATCACTAAGGAGTAATGTATTCTATAGATTCTTTTTTTCATCAGTATTTCTCACTTAAAATTTTACTTCAAGAGCAACAGTCGGGATAATTGGTAAAAGGCGTATATCTTCTACCGTTGTCACATCCGTATTAGTACGGTATAAACGGAACCACACATCACGTCGTGAATAGACATTGTAAATATCAATCATCAGTCGTGCAGGTAAATCAAATAATGTGGTTAAATAATTCACATTAAAATTCAATTGATGAGAATTGGGTAAGCGCAAACCATAACGATCACCCGGAACTATATATGGGGAAGGAATTGGGTCGCCCGGCTGAAAACTGCCAATGCGTGATGTTGCTGCCGTGTATGATTGACCACTTTGAAATGTAAATGTTGCGCCAAATTCCCAATGATCATTTAATTTATACAGACCAACGACTTTAAAATCATGACGGCGGTCAAATTTGGGGCGGAAAATACGCCCTTGATTGACACTGTCGAATTTTCCTTCGACAAAACCGAAAGCATAGCCTGCCCATCCCGTAAAATCACCTATTTTCTTCTGGAGAAATACCTCAAAACCATAAGCCCATCCATCACCATTAAAAAATACATCTGCAACACGATTGGCTGATGTGGCTGTTTGATTTAATTCGCTCAAATTGTATAAACGTTTGTAATAAGTATCAAAATTTAATTGATAGCCATCATACGGTTGGGTTTCCACACTTAAAATATAATGGTCCGCGCGGCTTGCGGGGACGGAGCGGTCGGTTGGCAGCCATGTATCAAAAAATGTAAAATCCGGTTGTGAGGCAAGACGCAAATATTGATGGAAAATACCCACAGAACCTTTTACGGCAATATCTTCATTTACTTGATAACGCATGGCAAGACGCGGATCGAACACTTTTACCGATGATGAATCCCAATAATTAAAGCGCAAACCCGCTTGGAATGATAAATCATCCGTAATACGATAATTTGCTTGCGCAAACACAGATGTTACAAAGTCAGGCACTGTGAAATTAACCGAACCTGCACTATTTGTTCCTTGTTGGGGTATAGAATCTTCCGCACCAAAGCGTTGGAAATAGGAGAAATTATACCATGTTTGCTCTATACCGCCTTTAATAGTTAACTCATTAGTGGCAAGCCATTCCAAGTCATATTTTGCGGTATAATCAACAATGCTGTTTTTTATTTCAAAAGTAAATCCAGAATTATTGCCATCAAAATTATTGCCATAACGACTTGCGCTAAGATTAAATGTTGAAAACAAATCATCACTGAATATATGCGTCCAGCGCAATGATCCGGCTCTATTGGAAATACCAAGGTTAAATTCGATACCGGCACCGCCCAACCCTAAATTGTCGGCACTGTAAAATCCGGCTAAAAATAAACGGTCATTGGGTCCGAGGTCTTGAGAAATTTTTGCATTTAAGTCATAAAAATTAAAATCGGGAATAGGATTTTGCGGATCTTCCGGTAATGCACTTGTGATTAAATCCAGATAGGTACGGCGAGCGCCCAAGAAAAATGAACCGCCATCCCACGGTGTGGGACCTTGCAAAGAACCGCGTGACGAGATAATACCAATAGATGCCACGCCCTCCACTTTTTCACGGTTACCGTCTTTTTGTGTTAAATTAAGCACCGCCGACAAACGACCGCCGAATTCCGCAGGATAACCACCTTTGATAAGCTCCACATCTTTGATAGCGTCAGGGTTAAAAGCAGAGATAAATCCAAATAAATGGGAAGGATTATAGACTGTGGAACCGTCAAGTAATACTAAATTCTGATCCGGCGAGCCACCGCGAATAAACAAACCACTCGAAATCTGTGATGAAGTAAGAACCCCGGGCAAAAATTGCAGAGCACGAAATATATCCGCTTCTCCGCCCACGCGCAATTGTTGCAATTGCTGCACAGGTATATTAACCTTGCTCACGGAAATTTCACGCAATTCCGCAGCGCGGTCAGCTTCTACAACCACTTCTTGCGTTTCGCCTTCTAAGACATTTAATTCTAAAGTAAGTTGCTTCGATTCTTTTTCTGCAAAATCTATGGTTTTTTCATATTTGCGATATCCCACATAGGAAACTATGATAGTGTTTTTACCGGCGGGAATATTTTTTAAGGTAAAAAAACCATTTTTATTTGTGTAAGCACCTATTTTTTTACCTTTGACGGTTACTGCCGCACCTACGAGGGTTTCTTTTGATTTCGCATCTTTTACATAACCGCTCAATGTTGCTGTTTCTGCATCAGCGATGGCTGCTATCGGTGGGGTTTCTTTTGCCATTATCGCATTCACATTAAGTAAACACAGTATGGTGATTATGGCATACTTTGTCAATACCTTCATAGAGTCCTAAAATTTTTATACAAGATGAGTTCAAAACTAAGGACGATGTGGACGTAGCACACTATTCATTGTTTCAGCAAGTCCCCATATTTTGCAAGGAATTATCATAGGTGAATATGTTGTGTTTTCATCACATAGCTCCATTGCCATTAACAACTGCATCACATCTCTGTTTCATGTCTAAGCATTGTTGAGTGGTCAGTTTCCTGTGCGTTTACTCACATAAATCTCTACAATTCAATGAATGAGTAAGAAAAACCCCAAAGCCGGAGTTTCCTTATGAGTTTCCATAGTTTCACTTCCGGCGATTATTTCTTGTCCCATTAAAAAAACTTTTTCGTATGTTCGCTCCCCATTCACGGATGCAGCAAATAATGAACTCACTTTGGGATATACCTTTTGTGGTGGTTGATGTGGAAACCACCGGTGCAGATGCGAAAAAAAATCGCATCATGGAAATTGCATGTATTGTTGTCAGCGGCGGGGAAATCATCGAGCGTTTTTCTTCGCTGGTCAATCCACATCAATTTATTCCGCCATTTATCGCCAAGATGACAGGCATAGACAATGCGATGGTGTACAATGCCCCGGAAGCTCATGAAGTTATGCCGAGAGTTCGTGATTTGCTTACTTTACCCAATGCTATTTTTGTGGCACATCATGTGCAATTCGATTGGCAATTTGTTATCGAATCATTCAAAGCCAATGGTATAGTAATTCCCGAGATACCTCTGCTATGTTCTTATAAATTAGCACGCCGATTATTGCCAACAAAAGTCAAAAAGAATGTGGGTGATGTTGCCAAATATTTCGACATTACCATTCAAAACCGTCATCGTGCCGAGGGCGATGCTGAAGCCACCGCTTTATTTACCGTAGAGTTCTTGCGCCAACTTAGCGAGGATTTCGATATAGAAACAGTCGAGGATTTACTCCAATTTCAAAATAAACAATTGGCAAATGTGCGTACTGCTCCGGCTTTTGTGAAAAGAGTGGCAGTGTATTTGGAGCAATTACCCGAGGAACCTGGTATTTATAAAATGATTGATGCCAAAGGAGACATTCTCTATGTGGGTAAAGCAAAATTATTGCGCGACAGAGTGCGGAGTTATTTCCAGCCGGGCGCGCAGCACACCGAGAAAATTGCCAAAATGGTAACATTGGTGCATAGCATCGAATGGGAATGTACTGCAACCGAACTTTCGGCTTTATTGCTAGAGTCGAAGGAGATAAAGCGCCTGAAACCGCCATTCAATACGGCAAGCAAGACTTTGCGCCGCTTTCCTTTTTTGCGACTCAGTGTCAATGAAGAATTTCCACGATTGGAGTGGAGTTCATCTATCAATGATGATGGTGCGGAGTACTATGGACCTTTTCGCAATCGTACCATGACAAGAGAAATTGCCGATACTATTCAGCAAGATTTTACTTTGCGACTTTGTCGTGATGAATTGCAACCCTCCGCCGATTTTTCCCCATGTTTTTATTATCATATCAAACGCTGCCATGCTCCTTGTGCGGGATTGCAATCGCATCAAGAGTATCTTAAAGAAGTGCAACGTGTGCGCACATTCCTCGGAGGTTTCTCCGATGGCGTGATTGATAAACTTACTGCCGAGATGAATAAAGCGGCGGAACAATTGGATTTTGAAACAGCTATTATATTACGCAATCGCATCACCGAATTGCAAAGACTATTTCTGCGCAAAGAACAAGTATCCACTTCGGTCAATGCCAATAATGTGATTATTATTTTGCCGGTCTCGGAACGTGAAAAAACACTCGAAATTTTTGCCATTAGGCGAGGGCGGCTTGCTCATCAACAAATTATAGGCAGAAAAAGTCCGCTCCGCCATTTGACCAATCGTTTCGCTCAATGGTATTTCGAAAGTACCGATGATAACGATGAATTAACTCCCCAAGAAATTGACGAGATTCAAATCATCACATCATGGATGCACCGCAATCGTAATAATGGATTTTATGTGTATGTGGAAGGAAAATCTTTGGAACAACTCAATGAATTATTTACTTTCTCGGTGCGCAATGCTTTTGTTCAAGCAACCAACGATGAAACAATGATGGATTAAAGCATCGGTGCTTTCACGATATGAAAAAATAATTACTCCATCGCATTTTTATTATTAATAGCGCACAATTTCCACATCCGACACACCGACATCAAAAGTAACCAATGCTTTTTTTGTTGCGCTGCTATAATTATCACTTTGATAAATTCCCTCCGATTTTTCTGTGAAATTGTCGAAATTTATATCTGATAATGCTTGTTGAATATGAATTTCACAGCCAAGATTTTTCGGAACACGCAAACGTACAGATGATGCACCGCCATTATATGCTACTTTTATATTGTCTTGTAGTTCACCAAGTGTGACATCCACATCGGCAATGCCGGCACTAATATCTAAAGATTCTACTTTTATTTGCGCCAGGTCAATATTTGCATCGGTTGCACCAATATCTACATTTAATTTCCATGACACAGATTCAGATAATTGAATATCAGCTTCATTGTGATTATTATGTAATCCCGATAAAGAAATATTTTTTTCTTTTGGTTCAAACCATAGTGTGCGTTTACCATTAATTATTGTGTCGGTAAGTGCAAAATTACTGATATTGGATTCTACGGTAGCAGAAAACAGATGTTCATCTCCGGCTTTGAGTATTAATTCTCCTGCTCCCATACTGATTGTTGCCTCTGCTGATTGTGTCGTATCATCTTTTATAGCATAATTCATGGTTTTTGTTGAATGATGCGAATGATTTTTTTTATTGTTCATTTTCCAAGTGCAAGACTGAGTGCTGCCTTGAATGCCTGCAAAAAGTGTTGTGCCCAGAAAAATACCGGACAGTGTTGCTATGACAGCTTTCACACTATCTTTGGGAAATAGCACGGCAATTCCAATAAGGATTAAAGCGACAGGCGTGATTTTAAACCATTCAAAATCGCCAAAATCAACAACATTATAATTCCCGAGCAATAACACGCATCCCGAACTTAATAAAAAACCACCCCAAAACAATGTACCTGTTTTCATAATTCACCTCCGACTTGATTTTTTTGTTTATTATTATTTTGTAAGCCGTTCATTATTAGAATAATGCCTATTGCCACAAATACTATGGGAAATAAATCGGAAAAATCAATTGACGGAATAAAATTAGCTGCCAGCATAATTGCGCCAAAAATAATCATGACGATACCGACGGGTACTGTGAACGAGTATGATTTCTGTTGGGGGTCGGGCATGGTATCTGTATTCGGCGTTTGATGAGTAGCTTCATTGGCACTGTTGGGCATACCATAGAAAGAATTATACGATGAGTAATATGTGTTTTCTTCCGGCATCACCATCCATAGAATAACGTACAACACAAGAGTTGCGCCCCACGCAAATGTTCCTATAACAAAAGCGACTCTTACAATGGTGACATCAATGCCGAGATAAGCAGCTATGCCGGCGCAAACGCCGCCTAATTTTTTGTCCGTAGCAGAACGTTGCATTTTTTTCATAGTAATCTCCGGAAAAATAAAGAGTGAATATTTTATGAACTGCTACGCTCACACATCGGATAAAGTTTCATACATCAAGGGATTATATACGTTCTTTATTGCATTGGGCAATGAGCAATGCATGGATGGTTGTGGTTGAAGCCGTATTTTTGCACTTTATCATGAACATAATGCAGCAGATTCATGATTTCATAGTCATCGTTCATCGTTTATGTATCGTCTGATTGAATTGGTTGTGCGCTTCAAGGAAATTGTCTCTTTGTGCGCGCTCATAGTTATTTGTTTTTCTCTGATGAGTTGGACTCACACAGGACAACTGGGTGGGTTCCGTGCTGTGATTGTTGGCGGCATCGGCTGGATGCAAAGTGCATTTGCATGGATTCCCAATCCCGTTTCAATGAAAAGCGAGAATGCTGCTTTGCGTGAACTTAATCTTCAGCTATCCGAAGAAAGAGCCAGTATCCGTCAGGCATTGATTGAAAATGCAACGCTTCGCAAAATGCTTGAATTTAAGAAACAAAGTCCTTATCAAGTTATCAGCGCCGATATTGTTGGTAAAACCACAACGGAAGTACGCAACTTTGTTACCATAAACAAAGGCGAAGCAGATTCCATCAAGGAAGGGATGCCTGTGATTACGGATGCCGGTTTGATAGGTACTATTATTGGAACAAGTTCAGGTTTTTCGATTGCGCAATTATTGATTAATCGTGACAGCCGCATCGCAGCCAAAATTTTACGCTCAAGGATTGACGGCATAGTCACATGGGAGGGCGAGCAAGATCTTGTGATGAAAAATATTCCCAAATCTTATGATGTGAAGGTTGGTGACGAAGTGGTGACAAGTGAATACAGTAATCGCTATCCGAATAATATCCGCATAGGGTGGGTGTCGAAAACGATTGATGAACCAACGTCCTTATTCCGTCGCATACTTGTCAAACCATCCGCCAATTTTTCGACTCTTGAACAAGTCTATGTTGCAAAAGTTATTCCCAATCCCGAACGTTTAAACTTAGAGCGCGAAATTGAAGCTCGTTTGCGTGAACGTCGTCGAATTCGTTAAAGTATCTCACTCTCCTATTATTTCATGGCACAATACAGAGAAAAAACACTCTATGAATCATTTCCGGCACTGCGATATGTGCTGTATGCTATTACCGCATTATTACTTTCGGTTATGCATGTCGTGTTTGTACGGTTAATTTCTGTGCAAGGTATTGCACCGGATTTATTGCTTGTGCTGACTGCATGGATTGCATTGGCTGAAGGGCAGTTTATAGCATTGTATGCAGGATTCATTTGCGGCTTACTGTTCGATGTAGTGTCGGCGGATGTCCTTGGCACAAATGCTTTGGCAAAAACAATGGCTGGTTTTACTGCCGGATTCTTTTTCCGTCATGTTGAAATACCTAAATCACTTGGGGGCATGCGTTTGCTTTTAGCCGTGGGAGTAAGTTCATTTATTCATAATCTGGCGTATTTTTTCTTCTATGTGCGCCCCACCGAAATGTCTTTTACCGGCTTTTTCTTGCAATACGGTATAGCGACAACGCTTTATACTGTGGTTGCTGCTTTATTCCCTATGCTGATTTACCGCTCCACACGTCTTGTGCGCTAAAAGTTACAATGGTTTGTGAACGCTATTCGCTTTTATGTGCGTAGGTTTTTTACTCTTTGTCGGCATGGCTGCCCGATGCAAACAAGGCGGCAAAATATAATCGCAAAGGAACAAGTATGAAGCCCGTGCTCCATAAAAGTCCTGACACTAATAAGGATAATTCAACAGTATCTGACATGATATAGTATGCAGAAACATCCGTTATTAGCGTTATGCCGCTAACAATGGCTGCGCCAACAATAGTACCAATGACCATGCCGCAACATATCATCAGTATCCACGGCATTGATGCAAACAATGGCGTTGCTCCGCTGTGAAAAAACATCGAAGCATCAAAAGCCACTTTCGCGCCTACACCATGGGTATAGATTATCACCAAAATCACCAAAAGCATCCCAAGTACAATACTAACCAAAAAAGATATCTGATTATGATGTCGCCTTTGCTCTATGAAGGATTGCTCCGATTTCATATCACGCACAATATTGTCCGTTAAGGGCAGCCGCTCACATAATTCTGTGATGGACGCGAAATCTGCACTCGAAGAGCATTTCATACTCGGAAACACCCCAATGACTGTCGGTAATGAGCTATTCAATTCTATGGAATCAAGAGATGTTCCGACGATATCCTCAATAAACAAACGAGATTCATCGGATGAGACGATTGCTAAACTGTCTATCAGAGGATGTGATCGTAAGGTTTTTAATGATGATGCGCTGTCTTGCGGCTCAAGAGAAAGAATAAAACTGATACCTCGCGAGGCATTGCGGATGGTATGGGTTGCATATATGCCGTAAAACACACTCAAAGCTGCAATCGCACAGCAGCCAATACCCATAATGATTGCTCCGACAAAGCTTGATGGGTATCGGCTCATCAAACGATAAGAAAAACGAAGGAAAACTGATGTTTGCATGGCGCAAACTTACGGTATTTCATGGAGAGAAATATATTCAGACCTCACTTTTCGGCAAAAAAGTGTCCGCAATTACGCATCATGCCGGAGCCAAACGGCTTTTTCAAGAAGATATTCTTGTTGTGGGATTAATGTGCCGCGCTTTTCGGTTTCATAGGTACGCACCATAACAGCACCTAACTTTTTCACAGCTTTTTGTGAGCGAATATTGACTGCACCTATATGAAAAAACACTTTGTCCAGATGAAGGAAGGCATAATCCAAAAGCAATGATTTACAGGCGTGATTGTATGAAGTTCCCCAATAGCTGCGCGACAAAAATGTATAGCCGATGGCGATGGATGAATTATCGGGCTGATAATCATAATAGCGCGTTGAGCCGATCATTGCCCCGCTTACCGCATCAAGAATAATGAAGGGATAGTGATGTTCAAAAGCCGACAAAAAAAATGGTCGAAACACATCATAAAGATAACGGTCATTTTCGGGATGCTGCGCCCAAAGAAGAGGGTCGGAGGCGATGGCATATAATTCTTCACAGTCATCATTGACCATGGGACGTATATGAACCAGATTGTTCGATAAATAATCGGGTTGCCAAAGTGATGAAGTTCTATTCATAGATAATAATCAAAAAATAAAAGATAACTAATATTTATTCAAATTCACTGCTCTTTAATGAAGATGTATATGGTCTATGTATTGTACGGTGAGTATATCTCATTTTGCTATCTTTATCATATACCCTTCTATAAATGTGCGTACTGCTTTACAGTGCAAACATAAGTATATCCCACTATTTAATTGCGCCACAGCGATGGCACAAAGGAAAATCTGTCGGTGATAATGTTTCAATAATCATAGTTTTTAAATTTTTTTTACGTATCATTACAATAAATTTGGAAAGATAGAACTAATTGTGTAAGTTTGTCATAGAGTTACATAAATGTATGTCCAATCAATATTAAGGAGCACCCCTATGCATCCAAAAATTTTTGTCAAAACAGACTTTTGTCAAAACAGACTTTTGTCAAAACAGACTTTTGTCAAAACAGACTTTTGTCACATCCTTCCTCAGGAATGTTCTCATGTTATTCGCTCTGTTTAATCTAACTTCCCTCGAAGTTTTATCCCAACAACAAAGATATAACTTCCCGTATTTTGACCCTAGTACCTCAACAGGACCGTCACCAAATTATGTTGTGAGAGATTGGAAACCCACAGGATTAACACCCACGACATCTCCCTATTTTGCTCATTCATTCAATACTGAAATACGTGTTATAAAGTCCCCCCCCTTATGGGAAAAGATTGGCGGTATTTTTATCTCAGACGATGCTATGCCGGAAACTGAACAAAGCAGATTTTATGCTCAAGATTATACGATTAGATTAAGTCCAAGGACGAGTTTTAATGATATTGCATATATACCAAAAGATGCTTTATGGCGACTTTATCAAAGGATAGAGAGTACTCCGGCTATTTTAACTTATTTAAACGGACTACACCCTGATGACAGGGCCGTAGTCAAGGACTCCATTTATGCTTTTATATTCTCTCCCCCTCCTCCTAATACTCCTCCTCTTCCTCGTATTTATGAAAACGTTCGTCCGGGATTATTACTTGTTGCCGGACAATATACCACATTGCCGGAAATTAGTTGTGGTGGTACAGATCCGGTACGTGATAATGCTGCAATTTATGTTATTGATGCAGGATCATTTCAGCCGCTACGAATGTTCAAATTTTTCCAATGCAGTCCGGACATAAAAACATCTAATTTTACCGCTATTCGTTATTTAGATATCGTTGATCGTTTTGTGACGGTTGGATCATGTGAAGGTTTTCCGGGTGAGGGATACCAAAATACTAATATTCTCTCTTTTTCGGGCGATTTACTATACTTGGTTTGGGATGCTTTACCCGGTACAGATGCTAGAACACATCAATATAATATAAGAATGCCGGAGCGAGGACCATCATGTGAGGATATTGCTACGGGTGTAGATTTACGATATTTTAAAAAACCGGTTCCTCCTAACCCTGTCGGTTCTATTTATACAGATAGAGGCGCGATTATGGTTTCTGCTTATGTAAAAAATACAGCATTAGAAGAAACAAGTGTTCTTTTGCGTTTGAACCATGATGGTACTGTTTTTGCAGGTAGAATAAAATTCGGTAATTCCTATAATAATCGTGCGCATGCTGTCAGTTTTCTCACAAATGATGTTGGTATATGGGAAAATGATCCGGCTGAATTAGGAGTAACCGGCTATGTAACGACTAATCAAGTAGATAATATATATATTGCCAAATTTGACCAAACTACTTTCTTTTATGCCGATGGAAGATATCCTATCAATAATGCTGTCACGGAAAAACCCGGTTTCAGCATTGTCTCAACGGGTGATGGTTACGCAGTGACAGGAAGATATGAAGAGTTACCGTTAATTACAAATCGTGAACACTTATCGTATCTGCGTGTTGATAATAATCTTAATACTATTCAGCATACTATTTTTCCATTTCTTTATTACGGCTCACAATCAGATTCTTATGGACAGCGTATGCGATTTAATATCGGATTAAATTCGGGTTTAATGCTTGGAGGTACTCAAACACTTTTTGGTTTGTTTAATAATTGCTCTTGTCTTCCTATAAATGGTAATCCTGACCTATCTTGTTATTGTCCGGATCCCCTAATTACTTGTAATAATGAATGGAAATATTTTTCAAAGGATCCATTAACGTTGACGAAAACAAACTCAAGTGAATGTGGCGAAAGTATAAGTAATCTATCACCTATTTGTACAAATGATCTTCTATGTTGGCTTCACATGACAGTATGCAACGGCATCAAGAACCAAAATGACCCTATTAAACCTAAATATGATGTTTGTGAAAGCCCTTTGCCTAATGGTAAACGTAGCAGACTTTATGTACTAAAAGGAAAGAACTGCAATAACGAATACTGCGGTGAAAGCGACCCGAATTAATACTTATTATTCCAAATACTCATACCATAATCAAAGGAAATATTATGAAAACTCTATTGCGATTATTCGTATTTTTTATATGTATATCTGCATTATATGCAGAACAAGTACCCATTTCTATCACCTATTTCTATCAAGCCCCTACGTATTTTGATCAAAATTTTCGATATATTATGAATGAAGTACCGTCGGATTTATATATATTCCATGAAGCACGAACATCTAGTTCTGGCCAAATGGAACATAGCAGAGCAACTTATCTGAAAGAGGGGAATAGTCTTTTTACTCATTTTATTATACCTAATTCAATGTATCCTGAAGAAAAAAATGTGCCGCCTGTTTTTTTTGATACAACCAAATTGCGGCTAAAATGGCATAAAAAGGACGAGGATATGAATGCTTTGTTTTTTCCAATGGATTTTTATATTCTTAATGCAAAGCAAGATATTATTGATTCCATAAGACTTATTATTTTGAGAAGCAAGGTACCTTACCAACAATATGCTGATAATATTCCGATTCAGACAGAAATACGGAAGTATATTGACCCGAATCAAAAAACTCTCATCAAATATGAAATTAATAGTATTGATGTGTGGAATAGAAAAATTGTTAATGGTGTACTATCATGGGAAGATGAACGCGAAGGCGACACCTTGATTTCGGCACAAAGTATATCACATAGGTGGATACGCGATTCTTTGGGTGATAATTTTTATGATCCCTTGGGAACAAATTGGGACAATTTTAATCCTGATTTTGCCAATCTCTATGATAATTGTATTGTAAGCCACAATTATCCCGGATGCAACTTTAGCTGTGGTTCCCATAATGGTGTGGGCTGGAAGATGATGACACGCCGCCATATAGCAGTGCATAATGGGAAAGCAGCAGCTAATTTCCGGCAACTTTCCGTTATCGGTAATAATGGTGACAAACGCCGTTATGGACGAGGGCTATGGATTGTCGAGGATACTATACCGGCAACCGATAAAGAAATAGAATTTTATAGAGCATTGATGTGCGTATGTCCTACTTTGCCCATACAACAAAAATTGGTATTTAATGATCTTACCAATGTGGAAGAGAATACATCCTTGATAGAAAGTAAAGTATATCCGAATCCTTCTACGCGCTATTTTACTGTGCAAGGTCAAGCATTCACGCAGATATCAGTCTATGATGTTTTGGGAACTCTTATAGAACAATCCGTCATTGACGGCGCGGGGCAATGGAAAAATAATCCCACATTATATACGAATGGGTATTATACTGTTCAATTACGCCACAGCGATGGTAGAATGGAAAATCTGTCGGTGATAATGTTTTAATAATTTTTTTTCTTTTTTATCGAAATCATTTTTTAGGAAAAATCAGAACCAATAAAAAATTCACTAAACAAAAAACGGGAAGTTGAATGTGTGTAATAATACCTTATACTCACAGAACAACTTCCCGATGTGAATGTAATAAATATGTCTAAGCAGTTATTTGTGAACTACATTTTTAGTATGTAATTCTATTGTTGTTCCGAAAAGTGTGGAAATTACAACTCATTTTTGTCATTAATGTTCTTTCCGATCTACGCTGTTGTTGGTCATGATAGAAGCCCTTGTCTGACGGCTTCCATCTTTTTTAGATAACTTCAGTCTCTTTCCTTTCTTCATTATTTTTGTTCGATTATTCCTTTTACAAAGCCATGCAATCCCTCAAAATCCATAGACTTTGTGTGAATATAATGCCCATCGTGAAAGGTTTCCAATTTTTGCAATATTCTTTGTAAGGATTGTTTTTCCGAGTCAGATAAATAATCGAACACTATAGTGACCATAGAAAATACGGCAATATCAGCTTGCTGAGCTACAGTTTGTCCTTTGTCCGTTACTTGCAATCGTTTGGAGCGTTTGTCTTGTGCATCGGGCATTTCGATCATATAACCATTGTGAACCAAACGATTGATAATCTCAATACCCGTTGGAAACTCAGACAAAAGTTGTTGAATGACATCGCTTTTGCGGGGATTGCCCATCATCATTGTCACTTTCAGATACAGCCATTCGTCGAAGTTGCGCAAATCTTGATGTTCAAATGCCTTTTTGGAGTAAATGCTCACATAACGCCACAGTTTACCGAATAAACGTCCAAGTTGCATGCTCACTATCTGATTCATTTGCCGGGGCTCTTCTTGGTCAGATACCGCTGATTGATGCTTATGGGAATGCGTTTCAAGATAGGCAGCACAGAACTCTTCCACACTACAACCAATGTTCTCACGTGCATAGGCACGGTATTGGGTTATCAACTCAACCATATTATCCATATCTGTCATAAACTACCTCTGGTTTTACTATACTTTCATAGTAAAATTAGCATTTTTTTTTGATTTTGCAATAATTTTATAGCAAAAATTTGGAAATTACTACTTTTTTATAGTAATTTTGCGGTATAAACAATTTATTCATACTAATCAGGGGATATACCATGCAGCGATTATTCGCTCTTTCCTTTATTCTATTCTGTTGCTTCAGCATTGTTTCTTCCACAGCGCAAGACAGCACACGCAAAACAGGGATTATCACGGGTTCGGTGGTGAATGCCATCACACAAGCACCCATTGCAGGTGCAACCATACGAGTCACAGGGACTAAATACGGTGCTGTTTCAAAAGCCGATGGTAAGTTTACCATACGTAATGTACCCGCAGGTATTTATTCAGTGCAAGCCAATTCCATAGGTTTTACTCCACTGAGCAAATCAGACATTATCGTTTCCACGGGTAAACCGTATATCATTGGTTTTGAATTGCAAGAAACATCACTTCAAACCGAAGAAGTGGAAGTCACGGCAAGCTATTTTTCACGTAATCCGGAAACTATCACCAGCACCCAAACTCTCAATGCCGAAGATGTTCGCCGTGCGCCGGGAGTGCAAGAAGATATTGTGCGTGCGGTGGCTTTATTGCCCGGTGTAAGTGTCACGCAAGCAGGGCGCAATGACCTTATCGTGCGAGGTGGTGCCCCATTTGAAAATTTATTTATCGTGGACAATCTTGAAGTGCCGAATATTAATCACTTTGGTACACAAGGTTCCACCGGTGGTCCTTTATCCATTATCAATATTGATTTTGTGCGTGAAGCAAGTTTTGCGGCGGGCGGATTTCAGACACGCTTCGGTGACAGGGTTTCTTCTTTGACCAATATCAGTTTACGTAATGGCAATGAGGAACAATTCGGCGGCGAGCTTAATTTATCGGCAACCGGTTTCGGTATAATCGGTGAAGGTCCTATTGCCGACAAAGGTTCATATTTATTCAGTGTGCGCCGTAGTTATTTAGACCTTATTTTCAAAGCTGCCGGATTTAGTTTTATTCCCGAATATTGGGATTTTCAAACCAAAGTAAATTATCGCCTCGATGCAAGTAATTCGCTTACTTTTCTTGCAATAGGAGCATTAAATACCGTCACATTCAACAATGACGATGCCGATGATCGAGCGAATAATGAACGTATTTTGGCACCTTCGCAAAATCAGTATTTCAGCGGATTAACATGGAAATCGCTTTTTGAAAACGGCTATGCTGCCGTGACACTCGGCAGAACATTCTCTACATTCGAATCACGTCAGCGCGATTCAACCCTCACAGATATTTTCCGTAATACATCATCCGAAGGTGAAAACTCATTACGATCGGACATTTTCCTTCAATTATCTCCTTCCACTGAACTTACCTTTGGTAACACGGCAAAATTTGCTTCCCAATTACGATATGATTTGCTTGTACCGGATTATCTGCGACGCGATAATAATGGCATTGGTCGTGGTCTTGACACATTATCGGATTTTACGGCATTTCGTAATGCAACATATATAACATTGACATCGAAATTAGTAGAGCAGCTATCGGTAACCGCGGGTGTGCGTCTTGACTATTATGATTTTCTTTCCAATTCAACCTATTTTTCACCGCGTGTGGGTTTAAGTTATTCAACGCATGAAAATGGTGCGATTAATATTACCGCAGGGCGTTATTATCAGCCGCCGCAATTTATTTGGTTAGTGGGCGATAAATCTAATGGCAATGCTTTACAGCCCTTGCGTGCTGATCAGATTATTGCGGGCTATGAATTAAAATTAACACCATCGTTAAAAATACAAGCCGAAACATATTATAAATGGTATGCTAATTATCCGGCTCGTGTGTTCAGACCACAAGCCGTACTTTCACCATCGGGTTTTGATGATGTCTTTAATGATATTCCTTTTGGTTTAGAGCCGATAGTTAATGCCGGAGAAGGATATGCCCGCGGATTTGAAGTGTTTATGCAAAAAAAATTGGATGATATTCCTTTATATGGATTGCTCAGTATTTCTATTAATCAGACACGGTTCACGGCTTTGGACGGCATAGAAAGAGCCGGTTCTTTCGACAGCCGCTATATAGGTAATATTGCTGTCGGTTATCGCTTTAATGAAGAATGGGAATTATCATCAAAATTCCGTCTTGCGAGCGGTTTACCTACTACTCCATTTATTGAAAGCGGCGACCGTATTGGCTCTCTGGATTTTTCACGCTTTAATGAGGGCGAGCGTTTACCCACATTCCATGCTTTAGATATTCGTTTGGATAAACGTTGGAATTTTACCGGATTGCAATTAGTAACATATATTGACATACAAAATATTTATGGCAGAAAAAATGTCAGCGCAATACGTTGGGACAGACGCACCAATAAAGCAGAACAGAATGAGTCCATAGGGCTGTTACCGAGTATAGGCGTTAATATTGAATTTTAAGATGAAGTAACAGTTATAACATTTTTTTAAGCCCTGAGTTATGCTTAGGGCTTTTTTTTTATGAATAATGAGATATAGATGACTTCTGTGCTTCGCATCCTAAAGTAACTACAAGATAATTAACCATGAAAACTACTAATATCACGCTATAGTGTTATAAAGAAAAAGTGACTTTGAGCAAGGTGTATTATTGGTGTTATGACAATGTAATGATAATTATAGGCAAAAAAAAATCCCTTGTTCATTACTGAATCAAGGGATAAAAGAGTGTTGCGTTTGCAAAAAAATATTATTTCTTTTTCGCTTTTCCGCGTATTTTTTTGACTTCGGCTTCAGTGACTGTTGGTCCTGTATTGCCCCAGCTATTATATACATAGGTTATAACAGCGGCAGCATCGGCATCGGTATATTTTGCAGGTAAAGCCACCATGACATTATTATATTTTTGTCCATTAACGGTAATTTCACCTTTTAAGCCCAATGTCACACTTTCGATAATTTTTTCTTTTGACATACTTTTAAGGTAATCCGATTTTGCAAGTGGCGGATATACCTTTGGAATACCGGCACCGGTTGCTTGATGGCAGGTTTTGCAGTATTCATTATATACTTTTGCACCTTTTTCCATTACTGCTTTGTCCGCAGAATATGCTGTGCCGACCATTGTTGCCATAACACCACAGACAACCATGCCGTGAAGTGCTTTTGCAAGATAGTTTTTCATTGAAATGCCTCTTTCTTAATAATGAGTGACTGATTATGACAGTAAATTTTATGCCACAAAAATCCGAAATCTTCATCAACTAACAGATGACATTTATCAGATTTGTCGTTGCAAAGGTATTGAAGTGTATGTTTGCTTTATAGTTTAATGCCATGTACATCATAACATGATATTACTGTTCTCTGTGTGTCGAATAGTATGATATTTTTTAGGTTAAGAACATTTGGCTCACATTGTGCGGATATGCTACGGTTAATAACTTCCGTATATGCATTCTGTTGATGTGATTGTCCAAATCAGCCGCATTAATCGCAACAAGTAGATACTTGGCGTTTTTTTAAGAATACTTGATAAAAAAATAGTCTCACTATGATGCTATAATCGTTCCTTTTTTTGAATTGCGGATAAATTCTATACATTGTTGCACTTCAGGACATGGTTGGGGCACAGTATCATTATATGCCGCTATGCCGTCGCTCACATTATAATTGCTGAAATAAACGGTAGTAAAAAAATCATCAATTTCTTGAACGGTATCATTGCTGAAGCCACGCCTGCGTAAGCCCACTTTATTGATGCTTTCTATCCGAGCGGGATTGCGCCCGATAAGCGTGTAGGGTGGAACATCTTTAGTAACTTTCACATCTGCGCCAACCATTGCATGAGCACCAACGGTACAGAATTGCACCACTTTAACCATACCACCCAAAATAGCCCAATCGCCGATAGTGACATGCCCGGCAAGTTGCGACACATTCGAAATAATAACATGATTGCCCACAACACAATCATGAGCCACATGACAATATGCCATCAATAAACAATCATCTCCGACAATAGCTTTACCGGAATGAGATGTTCCGCGATTTACTGTCACACATTCCCTTATCACGGTTCTGTCGCCAATAATCGCAAGAGTCGGTTCACCCTTGAATTTTAAGTCCTGTGGCTCGCTACCTATGACCGCGCCCGGATAAATTGTGGATTCTTTGCCTATGCGAGTGCCATTACTTAATATGACATGTGAGCGTATATCGCTTGATTCGCCAATTTCCACATCGTCATCAATGACGGTAAATGCACCTATGCGAACATTATCCGCAATACGTGCTTTAGGAGAAACTATAGCTTGTGGATGTATCGTTATCATGAATTATCTGATTGAATGTAACGCAAAATTACTCAAATGTATGATGTGATACTGTCAGTTTCCGTCGTTTTTTCGGATTTCGGCTATTTATATTCTATTTTTGAAGGCAAAAGCTCCGGCTAACACTTACTATTTTATTCTTCATTTCATTCATACGATAATGATTTATCTTGACAATAGCGCAACAACACAAATGGACGAAGATGTTCTCACAGCCATGCTGCCATGGCTGCGTCAGGATTATGGCAATGCTTCTTCCATTTATGGGTTAGGCAGACGTGCACGTGTTGCCATTGAGCAAGCTCGTGCTGACATTGCCGAGTGTATCAATGCCCATCCGGCAGAAATATTTTTCACAAGCGGCGGCACAGAATCGAACAATACCGTGCTGAAAAGCTGCGTGGATGAATCCGCTCTTGCCGACACCATTGCAGTCGGAGCCACAGAGCATCATGCCATCTTACACCCATTGGAAATATTGGCTCAGAAGCATACAACAGCAATAATTCCCGTGGATGAAAATGGAGTGATACAGAAAGAAACTGTACAAATGTACAATCTTCCCCGTACTCTTATCAGTATTATGCATGCCAATAATGAAACCGGTATTATACAACCGATACAAGAGTTACGCTCACAGTGTCCCGAAGCATTGTTTCATACCGATGCCGTGCAAAGTTTTGGAAAAATCCCGTTTGATGTACAACAACTCGGTGTGGACTTCGCGTCATTTTCTGCCCATAAAATTCATGGACCCAAAGGTGTTGGTGCTCTTTTTATCCGTAAAGGTATTGACTTCAAAGCCCATCAACAAGGTGGTGGGCAAGAACGCAACCGACGTGCAGGCACCGAAGCCACAGCATTGATTGTGGGATTTGCATTTGCTGCAAAAAAAGCATACAGGGAAATGCAACAAAGAGCTGCTCACACGCATTCATTGATTGCTTTATTACGTAAAGAGTTGAGCGATGTGGAAGGATTACATTGCAATACACCGGAAGAAAATACATTACCGACAATCATTCATTTTTCTTTGGACCATGCCGACACCATAGACGGCGAAGCAATACTCCAATCACTTGATATATGCGGCATCGCAGCTTCTAATGGTTCCGCTTGTGTGAGTGGAAGCATGCAAAGCTCTCATGTATTATTGGCAATGGGGCGCAGCAAAGCCGAAGCAAAAGCGGCAGTGCGATTCTCGGTTTCGCGCCATACCACCAAAGAGGAAATACAGATAGCGGCGGCGGCACTCAAAGATATACTTACTTCATTGCGGGGTTAAATGATGGTCGGCATTGACACACCAATGCATGGATGGTCGCATCTGGCAGCAACGGATTTGGACGAATTACATGAATTTGCACAAAAATTGGGGTTGTGGAAATCTTGGTTTCAAAACAAACCACATAGACCTCATTATGATGTGCGTGTAGAACACTATCATAAAGCAATTGCTCTTGGGGCAGTGCCCATGAAAAGGCGGGAATTAGTACTTATGCTGCGCCACTATTATGAATAAGATTTCGGGAAAATATCATCGAAAGCTATGAACTTGTCTAAACAAAAGTCGGGAAGTTGAATGTTAATATATTTGCAAAAACAACTTACACTTACAAAACAACTCCCAGATATGAACTCGACAAAAACACAAAAAGTCAATCTGTGAAGAGATTCTTAAAGACAAAAAACTCACTTTTCGCTCCAAATATTCTCTTTACTCAATTATAGTTTACATCATCCACAAACGTAAAACAGGGTGTCAGTGGCATTGCTTATTCATTGATAACGATGTAGTTAAGCATCCATTTTCATGGCACTCGTCTATTATTATTTTACTCTGTGGCAAAGAAATGGCATTCTTGAATTACTGATGGAAAAAGTACGTTTACTATTTTGCAGCAAAGCAACAATTAAATAACTTTATGTTGATGGAACTCATACACCTTGTAAAAAAAGGGCGATAAGACAGGCTATCAAGGACGTAAAAAAGCTATGACTACAAATATGTTTGTCCTTTGTCAAAGGTGGTATTATGATTGCGAAAGGAACATTTATCAATGCTGATAAAGAATTTGATTGTATTACGTTGCGTAAAAAGATATTTCGTATGAATCTCATTCCCAATATTAAAGAAAACAAACGAAACCGTCGCGCACCTAAGCGCGGAACTAAAAGTTTTTTTGATGAT
Source organism: Candidatus Kapaibacterium sp. (assembly GCA_017302855.1). GTDB lineage: Bacteria > Bacteroidota > Ignavibacteria > Kapaibacteriales > UBA961 > UBA2353. The sequence continues at coordinate 14,924 of JAFLBY010000008.1, read as the reverse complement.
GAATATTATCAATTACTTTATGTCAATGAACGATTATTTGCATGGATAGATGGTTTTTAGAACAATTGCCCTAAGGCATAAAAAAATCAATAAATCATCTTGCCTTTCGGCATATTGTGTGCACTATCGTACTTTTGACCAATCTTTAAACAAGTTCAATCATAGCTGTACAAAAAGAGCAAATACAGAGTAATTTGAAGATAATAATCACCATAATGAACCCTACAATCCGCCCAAATATAGAATATTTTTCACTGTAGTATCCGCCCTACGTTTTATCACATTATCCCACATTTTTCTACCAAATTACAGATGAGTTGTGCAACAGTTACCCATGTTGTGCGTTCGCTTTTTTTAATCTATCAAATATTTCTTTTCCTATATAATCGTTTAGTTTTCTATATGCCGGTATTGCTCTGTAGTATTCGTTCCAATAACTAATCATTCTGCTTTCTGTTTGTTGTCTATATAATGGATTTTCATTAGAGAATTTTAAATAATTGTCAATAGTTTTGTCGTTAATATGTTTGTCAACAACTTCTAAAATTTCCATCACATATTCTCCTAAAAGTTGAAAAATGTAAGGTATAATAAAATAGTCATCTGTGTTATCTATTAATTTTTCTAATCTCTTCTGTCTAATAAAGCCATTATGGTGTCTTAAATAAATGCAATTTAAAATTGTTTGTTGTGTCCTTGTCAGAGTATTTCCTGTTGCGTCTGTTGGACTGTCAAAGTAAACTCTTCCTGGAATAACTAATTTTTCTTCGTTAAGAGTTATCTCTTGTCCAACAATTGGGTGTATGACAAATGTCTTGTCATATAAAAAGTCAGTTACAATTTCAACATCTTGTTTTATGTCTGAAGGAAAAGCATTCAGAATTTTTTGTCGATTTACTTGCAATATGTCAGTCGTTAATTTCATATTTTTTGCGGTCTTTCATAAATTGACGCACAACGGGAGGCGGATTTGCGCAGTTACTGAATGCAAACGCAGTTTGTCAATGAAGTACTTTTGCAAATGTATAGATGCGCCTCCCATATTGACGCAATGCGTCGTTGATTCCCCCAAAACTACAAAACTTTGCTTATCCATCCAAACATGAGTAAAGAAAATTTCTCTATGCCGTAGTAAGCACGGTGATTTAGAGGTTCATTGCTGTGGAAACTGCCCTACGCTTTATCACATTGTCACTTGTTTTGCTAAAAAATTACAGATGAGTTGTGGAATAGTTACTGCTGTTGGCGGACTTTTTTATATTTCAACTCGCACTGAGGTTTGATATTCTAAACCATCAATATTCCTTTTAAGTTTGCCAAAATGCTTCGACAAGTTGCCTTTTTTCTCAGATTTCTTTAGCTTTTCGCTTAAAATCTTCGAGGTATTCTTGAGGTTAGACTTATTGATAACTATTGTCATGATGCCTTTCTTATGTTCAAATATATAAAATTAATGACTTTTTGTCATTCATTTCCCCAAAACTACAAAACTTTGCTTATCCATCCAAATATGAGCAAAGAAAATTTCTCTATGCCGGAGTAAACACAGTGATTTAGAGATTCGCTGCTGTGGTAACTGCTACCCGATGTGCCGAATGACTCACATCGTTTCGGGGCTTGGCTGAAGTGGCGAATTTGAAAAATTAATGCTCAAATTTACGACAATGCTCAATAGAGTTACATATGGTGAGTTTACAACTGTCAGCCCCACTATTAGCAAACCCCTGTTAGCTGCTGCCATATTATTTTCTGTTTGTTGTGACTCCAATTATTACTCCCAAATTTCCATCCTTTTGTATCCAATTTTGTTCTGGCAAATATGTTCTTGAAACAAAACCGTCCAAATACAATGCGTTCTTACAACCTAACTTTTTAAAGTAGTCTGCAAAGTCATAAAAATTAATTTCCTTCTTGGACATTACAAAAATTAATTTATTGTCTTCCAAAATTCCAACACCATTTCTAATATTCAAGTTGGTAGAGCCTTCTTTAAAAGCTGAATGAATTTGTCCGTCAACAACTAACATTGGTCCTGATTGTGTCGCATATTTTATTTGTTCTGTTTCTTTGTAATCTGTTGTCATGCAAATTTTCGGCAAGTTCTCTGTCGTAATATAAAAAACACCATTCGGCATTAAATAAAAATTCCCATTCCCTTTGTTAGTGTCCAACGGATTAATTTGTCTTTCATTGTCAATAAAAAGTCCTTGTGGTGAATTGTCCTTTTTGAACATTCCACCATTCATTGCAAATATTAATTTTTTGTTTTTTGTAACAAGCCAATTATTTAGGTTATCAATACTTTTAAAAATTTCGTCATTGTCGTTTTTCCAATATAGTTTTATGTCCTGTTTTTTTGCATCAACAATGTAAGAAACAAATCTTTCATCCGTATTAATTTTTGTATAACCGAACAGAAAACACCCCACTGTCAGAAGGGCAATAAAAGTTGTCAAAATTAAAATTCTGTTTCTGTTCATGGACTGTTTCTAACGGTTACAGTTAATGGGAGGCGGATTTTCAACACTTTCGTTTACAAATATAGACAAAATTTAGTTTCAAAAATAAACAATTCTGATAAATCCCATAACCGCAATTTCCCAAAACGGCTGTTAGTGGCTGTGTTTATTTTAGAATATGTTTTAATTCGTTTTTTGTTTCTTCACTAATATTTAATCTCGGATAAATTTGGTCTATATAGTCATATGCGGTTTGTCCATTTTTGTCTTTAATTTTTTTATCTGCTCCATTTTTTAATAGTATTTCAACTTTTTTTAGGTCTCCATTAAAAGCTGACAACATTAAAGCTGTTATTCCATCGACTTCTCTTTGATGATTTAACTCAGCTCCATTTTTTATTAAGCTTTCTACGATTTCTAATGTTCCGAATGAGCAAGCTGTCATTAAATTCGAGTGTCCATTTTCAGAGTAATTATTTACGTTAACACCTTTGCTAATAAAAAAATCAACTATTAATTTACTTTTTCCTCCACAAGCATCTTCAAAGTAATATTGTAAATTTGGGAATTTCTTTGTAGAAACTAATTTTGTAACTGCTTCAAAATTATTTTTTTAACCGCAATATTAAGCGCATTCAATTTCCAAGAAGTTTTTATTTGGTATGTTACATCTACACCTTTATCAATTATTTTATTAAATTCTTTAGCATTTCCATTATAGATAGCCAACATTAAAGGTGTCCAATCTTCTTTATTGTCATCCCATTTTTCTTTATGAATGAAACTTAAAGTACTTAAAATTAGTAAAATTAAAAACGTCTTTTTCATTTTATTAGGAGTTTTTTGGCAACATAACCACTAATGGGAGGCCGCTTTGCGCAGTTACTGAATGCAAACGCAGTTTGTCAATGAAGTACTTTTGCAAATGTATAGATGCGCCTCCCATATTGACGCAATGCGCCGTTAATTTCCCCAAAACTACAAAACTTTGCTTATCCATCCAAATATGAGCAAAGGAAGCTTCTCTATGCCCAAGTAAACACAGTGATTTAGAGATTCATTGCTGTGGTATCCACCTCCCGAGGTGCCGACGATAGGCGGCGCATCGAGTTTGGGCTTGGCGTTCGGGCGGATTGAGCTTCGCTTATTTTCAATTCAAAGCACTTCACTGTCTGCCACCACTGAACTTGATACGAAGCACAAAGCTTCAATTAAGCACTGAGCCTGATTTTTGCCAAACGCCTGTTAGGTGCTGTTGTATTATCCATTCTGTTCGTAACGTTTTGTTTCTTTTTTTTCTGACGCCACAGTATTTTTTTTTCTGTTCATCGTTATCAGTTTTTCTATTGTATAAGTATCTGTCTATAATTTAACTCCACGACTTTCAAGATATTTTTTTGTCTTTCGTTGCCACCAAAACATTTTCCATGTATGATTTAAAGTCCCGAGTTGCCAGTTAATGTCAAACTTTTCCTTATTGTCAGATGCATAAGGAGGAACAGCTACTTTGCAATGAAGCATTGTCTCTTGTGTCGCTGATATTCTTTGATACTCTACGTCGTGTAATGAACGTGGGAAATATTGTATTTCAATAATGGTTGAATGACTATCTGCTTTATAAACATATAAATTTACGTCATAAAGATTTGCATATATTATCTCAAGTTCAACAATGGTGTCAGTAAGAGGTTTTGGTGTCTTTTTGTCGTTGTCTATTTTGCGAATTTTGTTTTGCTCAAAGAAGTTTTTGTCACTATGTTCAATTTTCGAAATGATAAACTTACAATTGTCCGAAATCTTATTGAAAGAAGATTCACGAGCCATTTTTAAAAGACTTTGAACTGCGTCCGATATTTCCTTATACAGATTTTCTTTTTTCATTGTTTATGTCGTGTCGAACAGTTATACCTAACGTTTGGGTGTATATTTTGTGCGGTGTTTAGAACGCATTACACTTTCAACTGAGAACAAAATTAATAAATTATTACAGAACTTTCAAATTGGAAGAACACGCATAAAATATACACCATGTTGGCAGCTGGTTTTATTAGTATGAACTCTATTCTGTCTTTGTTCCTGTTGGAAGTTCAAATATCTTATTGTCAAGCATCATAGATTTTACTTCTATTGCTGTGTTTTCCAATGTAAATTTCGCTGTCTCTATAATACATTTTAATGGCAAAGCATTTGATTTCAAAAAATAATCAAACCGATTACCAAATTTATGATTAGCAAATAATTTTGAATTCACAGAAAGATTTGAATTGAAATAATATTTCTGTGATCCACTTTTGCAAGTCAAAATCAATCCATCACACTTATGACCTAAAATCTCTATTACGTTTTTATTTATTTCTGCTTTTAGAATTTCATCTCCCTGAACGCTTGCATCATTCCAAAATACTATCTCAGAATTTGATATTTTGCTATAAACTTTATTGTCCTTATTGATATATATTTTCCTTTGAGCAAATGTCCCGTTGCAAATTGATTTGTAGTCGCCACCTTTAATAAAATATTTTACCTTCAAATTTTGTCCCAATACAGTCATTGCTGTCAATATTGTAAAAATAATCAAGATTTATTTTTCATATCTCATATATCTTATAGTGTTGATTAATCTTTAAAACTATATAAAATTTTCTGAAAGTCTGCTTTATACTTTTCTTTGTTTTCTGCTGTTGACCATGACAATATTTTATAATACGAATAATTAGTTTCCACAATTCCAACAAAAAAATAAATTTCAGATTTTGCCTCTTTATCATAAAATGTTACATCACATTCAACAAAATTTATCTCTCCCTTTTTCCGATATTGTGGTTTTGAAACTTTTCTTTTATCTTCGTCCTTCACAAAGTCCTTTATAAAATCCTCATAAAATTCATTAATCGATTCATAATTAAGTTCTGCTAATTTTAATTCTTCTTTATTATCTTCAATTATATAGCCATAAACATCTTTCACTGTACTTTTATATTGTAACATTGCAGCACTGTTAAGCCCTACGGTTTTACTCATATAATCTGGCAAACTAACATATATTACATGTCCTACTTTATACTCTTTTAAAGTAGATTGAGCAAATACTGACATGGTCATTAAAACCAAAGTTGTCGTTAAAATTGCAAATAGTCTTTTCATTTTCCGTTTTATTTTAAGTTATTATTAATTGATGATTTACTGTTAATGTCTTATTAAACTTGCCACCAACGGGAGGCGGATTTGCGCAGTTACTGAATGCAAACGCAGTTTGTCAAGGATGTACTTTTGCAAATGTATAGATGCGCCTCCCATATTGACGCAAAGCGTCGTTAATTTCCCCAAAACTACAAAACTTTGCTTATCCATCCAAATATGAGCAAAGAAAATTTCTCTATGCCGTAGTAAATACAGTGTTTTATAGGTTCATTGCTGTGGAAACCTCCTCCCGATGTTGTGATGAATGGCGCATATCGTTTTGCGGCTTTAGCCGAAGTTTGGGATTGCTTATCGAGATCCTTCACTTAACTACGAAATTACAATGAAATCGTAATTTTCAGAAAGAATACATTCGGCACTATCGTACAAAACACCCGTTGAATTTGAATCTGAACTTTTTTAATTCATTTTTTCACATTTCTCCCCCCATTTTTATTGGGAAAACCCCATCCAGACTAAGCGAAAAAAGTGGGGCGCAATTTTGGTACATAATCCACCCCGTCAGACTGCGTCTGCCACCCCTCAATGAAGGGAATTTTTGGTGATGCTTAGCTTTTCGTAAACCTTATAGGTTTGAATACGAAATCCACTGCGTCTGATTCAATACGCACATCAACCGAGAGTAAGCCTCTGATATAATCATCGCGTAAAATGCGTGAAATGATTATGTGTAAATCATTCCATTGAATAAAATAGACAGCAATACTAAAGCGTTCATCAACCATTATCGGACAATCATACTATGCGAGCATTTCATTTCACACGCTATATACCTCCGCAACAGAATCAAGGCGGCTTTCAGCAATTGCTTGACCTCTTTCTTCAATTGCTTGTCTATACCTCCGGCGATGCCGGCGAAGCACTTTCGTGGCTCAATGAATTGGACAGGCAATATCGCCTTACCGATGATAAGTACGGCATGGGCGATTTTATCGAAGATTTGAAGAAAAACGGCTATATTTCTCCGGATCCTCTTAACAATGACAGTTTCAAAATAACAGCAAAAAGCGAACAATCCATTCGTCAACGCTCACTCGAAGAAATCTTCGGCAAATTACGTCGTTCCGGCTATGGTAATCATCGTACCCCATACTCGGGCAATGGCGATGAACGCACTTCCGATAAACGCCAATATTTGTTTGGAGATTCCCCCGAAAACATTGATATGACCGATTCTTTACGCAATGCACAAATCCACCATGGCATTCATGATTTTATGATGACGGAAAGTGATTTGGAAATTACGGAAACGGAATATAAAACGCAGGCATCCACCGTGCTGATGATTGATATTTCCCACTCGATGATTCTCTATGGCGAAGATCGGATAACGCCTGCAAAAAAAACAGCAATGGCTTTGGCGGAACTCATCACCAAACGCTACCCTAAGGATACTCTCGACATTGTCGTCTTCGGCGATGATGCATGGCCCATAGAAATTAAGGATTTACCATATTTATCCGTTGGACCGTATCATACCAATACCGTTGCGGGGCTTGAATTAGCGATGGATTTACTGAGACGGCGTAAATCGGGCAATAAACAAATTTTTATGATTACAGATGGAAAGCCCACCTGTTTGAAAGAAGGTGGCCAATATTATAAAAATTCTTTCGGTTTGGATAGAAAAATCATTAATCGTACATTGGTATTAGCAAATCAATGCAGACGTTTAAAAATACCGATTACGACATTTATGGTGGCGCAAGACCCCTATTTACAAAATTTTGTCCGTCAATTTACCGAAGCAAATAATGGACGGGCTTTTTACAGTTCTTTGGAGGGCTTGGGCGGCTATATTTTTGAGGATTATATACGCAACCGACGGAAAAATGTGCGATAATAACATATCAAAGCACCGATAAAGTCAATTACAATAATCCCCTTCCCGTTTTTTGGAATTTCCCTTCTTTGGTCATTTCTTCAATCACGGAATCCATAATACCATTAATAAAAGCATTGCTTCGATCTGTTGAGTACAATTTAGCAATTTCCAATGTTTCATTGACGGTTACTTTCACGGGTATTTCGGGAAATGTAATTAATTCGGCGATTGCCATACGCAGCAATATTCTGTCTAAAATGGCAATGCGGTCATAGTCCCAATTTTGGGAATATTTTTCCACCAAAGGATCTGCATAGGCGCGCACATCGTATGATGCGATAAGCAATGTTCTGATAAATTCGACTTCGTCTTGTTCCCAACGAATAGCGGTATCTGCCTCAAATTCGTCTATTTCGGCGGGTGTCATGAGTTTTTCGGGTTTGCCGCGCTCTTCTTCCGGGTTAAAAGAAAACTCACGCATAATCACATGAGTGTATATGCTTTGCCAGTCTATGCCGGAAGTTTCGCATGCCGCAAGGATTTGCAGCACTTTTTCACGAGCAAGGCGACGAGAGCCTTTGACAAAGTCCATTGTTGTGACGGGAAATTCTGCTATCAAAGAAGGAATGGGTCTGCGTGATGCCATTGTGTTGTGCTTGTAGTGTTAATTTTACAACGAATTTACGAAAAAAGAAAAAGAAAAAGCACGCTTTTGAAAAAAAAGCGTGCTTTGCTCTATATACGAGAACTGCTTACTTGGCTAATGTATAACGAACAAGTGTGCGCTCTCTGCCTAAGACTTTTTGTACTTGTGAGCCGGCAGGAACATCAAAAGAAAATAACTTTGTTGCGTTCCATGATGCTCCAATAGAGTAAGGTTCTTCTTTATATTTCACAATACCGATATTGTCAGCAAACCAATACCGTGCAATGATAGTGGCTTTGAAAGGATTGAAGAAACCGGCAGGCAAGGTTATTGGGTTACCTGCAAAGCTCACAACACCTGACAATGTGCCATCAATAGAAGTTTCGACAATATACTCTTGAGCTGCAACCGAGGCACCATTGATGGTGAGCGTTGCTGTGCCACCTTTTTTTGTATTGATAATCAATTTACCGCTTGCTTTAACCGTTACGGGAAAACCCTGCAATTCTGTTTCTATTAATGTAATATTTGCTAAATCCGTATTCAATACCGTAAGATTATCTTTGGTAAAATCCACTATGCTTCGCCATTCCGCTTGCGTTTCGGTAAAGCTAGAAACTAATGGTGTTTCGATATATTGATCGAAGGTATTGGTGGTTTTTGCCATGATGGTTGTGTCTGTGCTCAGACCCGCGCGGAATGTTTGCAATGTGTAAGCATCCGCTCTGCCGGCAACAGTGCCGACTGCTGTGATGCTGTCTGTTTCTTGAGCTAATGATGCGGGAATTCTTTCGCCTGTTAAAGTATCGAGAGCCACATCATCATAAACCCATGCACTTCCCTTAGTAAAGGGCATATAGTTTTTTGTATTGGTATTATTGTTACCGCCATTGTTGTTTGTGTCGGGTGAAGTCGAGTCCGAGCTGCACGAAACAAAGCCAAGCGTAGCCGCAGCTGCCATACCGACAGCAAAAGAACGTAAATTCATAGGGGAATCCTTATATGATTGTGAAAATGTTGGAATAACTATGGAGTAGTAACACATAAACAACAGTTACGTTTCGGCAACGGAACTATTGCTACAAAAAAAAAGCCCTTACCTTCATAAGGGCTGCCATTTGATGGCGGAGGGCGAGGGACTCGAACCCCCACAGGATCACTCCCGGCGGTTTTCAAGACCGCTGCAATACCATTATGCGAGCCCTCCATTTTGGAAACGCATAACTTCCGTGACCGCAAAAATGCACAAATTTTGTGAAAAACAATATCAATCCAAGAAAATTTTCTCTTCTCTACCCCAATCGTCCATCGGAATCTATGACAACAACTCTAATTATGACAATTAATTGCAACAATCAAGCAGCTTGGGCGTCTTGAAAGAAAACGCATCACAGTATTCATGCGAATACACAAAAGATTGGAATAAAATTGCCGACAATGACGAGAAAACAACACCGTTAATCCTTGAGAGTGAAACAAATCAAAAAAGTGGCAATCACTACACACAAACAGACACAGGGGACTATGAATTTCGTACCGCAACATCATACAGACATTGAGCTCTACAAGGCACTTGAAACCGTGCATCGTGAGCAGGCATTTACAGAATTGCATCGTCGCTATGGCACGAGAATCTATCTGTATTGCCGACGCATACTTGGTGACGGTGTGCTTGCTGATGATATGTTTCAAGAAACGTTTATGAGCGTCTTGAAATCAGCAGAAAAGTTTACCGTAGTAGAGAATTTTCCTGCATATATTCACAAAATTGCCCGTAACCATTGCCTGCGCGCCAAAGAACGAAGACAGCAACCGGTCGAATTTGATGAAGAAAGCATGGGAATGCTCGATAAATCTTTAGAACAAAAGGAATTATCGCAAATGATTTCTATGGCTATAGAATTATTGCCGGAACATCATCGCGAAGCGTTTGTTTTGCAGATGTATGATGATTTAAGCTATGAAGAAATAGGCGAGGTTCTCGAAGTGCCTGTGACGACTGTACGAAATTGGGTCGTAAGAGCAAAGAAAAAATTAAGGACAATATTGTCACCATATATGGATAAAGTCAGAGACACGAACCCTGACAAATCATATTAATAACTATGTACAAACAAAAACTATATATCAATGAATGATCATAATGACATACCTATGAGTGGTTCTGATTTGCTGTATTTATTTCTCGATGGAGAAGCGGATGCAGCCGAAAAAGAAACACTCTTCAAAGCAATGGCATCTGACCATGAATTACAAGCCGAATTTGAAGATGCCATTGCTGTGCGCAATGCCATTCATCAAGAAAGAGCGAATACAACAGTGCCATCCACACTTACAGCGGATCTTTTCACAAAAGCCGGTTTTGCAGTGCCAACAGCCGTTGCCGGTTATGCTGCAGCGCATACTTTGTCGGAATCTGCTGCCGGAACTTGGGCAGCAAAAATTCTTTCAAGCACTTTACTCCCTTGGATTACGGCAGGTATTACCGCTGTGGGGGCTTTACTGTTATGGAACAATGCTGCGGAACATCATAGTAAAACAACAACCGGAATTGCGTCTTCTGCACAAATAAAACAGCCATCGGAAGCCGATCAAGCTTTATTGCGACGTATTGAACTTTTAGAACGTGACAAAGAAGCCTTTCATGCTCAAATGGAGAATAAACCAATAGCCGCAACGCCGAACAATGTGTATATTCCTTATATTCCCAAGGGATATAGTTTGGTTCCGGAACAAGATATTCAATCATTGCAGAAACAATTGGCTGCCTTGACATCAGCTACTGAAAATTTGACTGCTGCTCAAGACAAAAATGCTATTGCGACATTGCCTGATATTACAACAATATCAACAAATTTTGAACAAACGCCTTCTTCTGTGGCGAATGATATGCCGCATATTATGATGAAGCAAGAATCCTTACCTCTTTTTGAAGACAAGAATGATAAATTTACTTTTAATTTACGTGCAATAAACGGCTTGCAATTATTCCCGAATCGCTTTGCATCAGCACCGGATATACTTTTTAATAATGTTGGTTTGACGGCATTATACGAAATTGACAATAATCATGCTTTTGGTCTTGATTTAGGACAAGAGACATTTCCAATATTTGATGTACAATCCGCTTCAACATTGGAGCAGCGTTATTCATTGGTATGGGGCGGTGTATCCTATCGTTATCGTATGAATCCGATACAAAGTTTATTCGATATACAGCCCTATGCGCAAATTGTTGCCGGTGGCACAAAATATGGTCCTATTTCACGCGGCTTGATTGGTTTATCATGGCAGCCGCATAATCGTTTTTCCTTGTCCTTTGGTTTTGAAGCAAGTGCCATGATGTATAATTATCAAAATAAATGGTTCGGTGCACAAAAACTCGGTTTATCCTATGGTGTCAATATTCATTTGTAATTACTTAGAATCATTATGAAAAACAATATTCGTACATTGCACTACACTATATATTCAGCTTTTCTGTGCTTTTTTCTCATGGGAGCAATCGGCTGCCAAGAGGGAGTGATAACCCCGCAGCCACCTCCACCCGAGCCGGTGAATTTATCCAAAGCAATCAGTAATTTATGGAACCCTGTTTCTGTAAAACTCGGGCAGCAAAAATTCATGGACTTGTATGATGGGACACGACTGTCATTCTATGAAAATGGTCAATTTATTTTTCATTCACCACTACAAAGTTCTTCCGGTGAATGGACCCTTAAAGACAGCACCCTTGTCATGGTAGGCAACGAAACTACTGTGGCAAAACTTTTGGAATTGTCAACAACAAAGTTTCGCTATGTCGTTGAAATGTCCGGCTCATTATCTATTCCCAAAGGCACTATTTTCGAGTATGAAAGAGTACCTGACGGCATACTATATAGCTTACAAGGCAATGTAGAAAATGATCAGGGCTTACCACTTCCATCAAAGTTATATGTATCGCTTTTATGGGAAAAAATAGAGTCACCAAACACATTTGTCGTATGGGGACAAGGACAAATTAACACAGAAAATAATATGTATTCAATTCGTCTTGACGAATACCCTTCGATTTTAGGTAATTGCTTAAATTTTGAGCCACTGCAATGTAATCTCGGGATAGGTTATTATGGTGCTGCAAGAATTGTTTTACATAGTGACCCTACATTAAAAGATGGTACCACAATTAATGATATTTCCCTTTGGCTTACAAGTGGCAATTTCTGGGGTGCTATCAATGACAGACATATTGTTTTTGTGAGCAATGATGTAAAAGATTTCCTTTATACGCCGGTTAAATTTCCTGCTCATTTTGATGTAGGATATGATTTAGGAAAGAAAAAAACAGTTCCGGGAGAACCGGATCGTATCGCTCCATTAAATAATGGCGATCGAAATACACTTCAGGTGAATCAAAATTGGCATAACTTCACCTTTGCTCAATGGAGACCGTAATAAATAATTATATAGATATTATTTTCACAACAACAGCATTCTATTCTGTGAAAAATTTCGGGAGCACAGCATAGACTTGCAGAGATATTTTTTTTCATATTTTTTTTATAGTAGTATTATGAAACGTTTTTTTTCGGCTTTATGTTTAGCCACAGGCTTATTGACCTCCGCTGAGGCATTTTCACAAACCGCTAAGGTACAAGTTATTCACAACTGTGCTGACCCTGCTGCCGCTCAAGTTGATATTTATTTAAATGGACAACTGGTAGCACCACTTGACAATTTTGCTTTCCGCACTGCTTCAGGATTTGTTGATTTACCTGCCGGTATGCCTATCACTATCGGTGTAGCACCGGGATCAAGTACATCGTATGCCGACACACTCAAAACATTTACCTTAACATTAGAAACCGGTAAAACCTACGTTGCTATTGCCGGCGGTGTTATTGACCCATCTAAATTCGCAGCAAATGCGGATCCCAATGCTAAGCCATTAAGCTTCAATCTTTACCCAATGGGTGGACAACAAATGGCAAAAGATATGAACAAAGTAGAATTACTTGTGTTTCATGGTGCTACTGATGCTCCGGCTGTGGATGTGATTGTTAATCGCACAGCAGCTCCCGACCCGCTTAAAGGTCTTTCATTTGGTGAAAATACCGGCTATATTCCTTTAGATCCTGCAAAATATATTCTTGGCGTTGCAGCATCGGGCACAACAGAGGCATTAGTAGAATATGAAGCAGATATTACGCAATATAAAGGTGTTGCAGCTGTCGTAGTGGCAAGCGGTTTTCTTAATCCTGATGCAAATCAACAAGGCGCAGCATTCGGATTATTTGTCGTCACACCATTTGGTGGTCCATTCGTACGTTTACCACTGGCAGAAGATGAACCCAAGACAGCAAAAGTTCAGGTTATTCATAATGCTGCCGATCCTGCTGCCGCAGAGGTTGACATCTACTTAAATGGACAGGCTGTGGGTGCTCTTAATAATTTTGCATTCCGTACTGCTTCCCCATTTGTTGACTTACCCGCCGGCACTCCAATCGTTATTGGTGTAGCGCCCGGCACAAGCACATCGTATGCAGATACACTTACGACATTTACCGTCACTTTAGAAGCGGGTAAGACATACCTTGCAATAGCAAATGGTGTACTTGACCCATCCAAATTTGCAGCAAATGCAGACCCTAATGCTAAACCAATTGGTTTTAACCTTTATCCTTTTGAAGGACGCACCGTATCAGCTACATCCACAGAAGCTAATGTATTTGTCTATCATGGTGCTACCGATGCTCCGGCTGTTGATGTATTAGTCAATGGCAACAAATTGCCACCATTATCGAATGTATCGTATGGTATGGCAACAGGTTACCTTCCTTTACCACCGGCAAGTTATAACTTGGGTGTAGCTCCGGCAGGAGGTTCTCCTATTGCAACATTCGTAGCAGATTTATCAAATGCAGCAGGCAAAGCAATGGTTGTGTTGGCAAGCGGTTTTCTCAATCCTGCTGCAAATCAACAAGGTTCTGCATTCGGTTTATTCGTTGTCTCACCAGATGGCGGTGCTTTTTCTCCATTAACCACAGGTACAGTCAGTGTGGAAGAAGAAACTGTGAACGGAAATTCCTTTAATGTCTATCCTAATCCTGTGCAATCAATGTTTGCTTCAACATTCACTCTTGCACAAGAATCAGCAGTAACCATAAAAATTATGGACATGCAAGGTAACACAGCGTTCATACGTAATGCAGGTAACTTCAGCGCAGGAACACATTCCTTTAGCACTAATATAAGTGGCTTACCATCAGGTATTTATACTGTTCATATAGTTTCAAACAATGGTGTTCAGTCAGAAAAAATTTCAGTAATTCCTTAAACATTTCATCATCATAAATCACACTTCATTCACCACGTATCACCACATACAATACACATCAATCAGGGGACAAAAAGGAATGCCGGAGCAGGGCATTCCTTTTTTGTTTTTAGAGAGCATCAGTTGAAAAAACAATCTGTATTCTCATAGATTATTTTCTGACGATACACCATTGTGTCTCGATTATCTCACCATTGCGATAATAAACAACAATATACATTCCATCAGACCAATGAGTCACATCAATATTCTGCGATTCTTTGTATTCTGACGTATATATAATTTCTCCCATCAATGTACATACTGACACAATATCATAATTATTACCGGCAATACACATAGATGCTCCCGTCGGATTCGGATAAATTATCGGTGTAAATATTGCAGAATTGCTATAATCTTGTATTGACGATAGTTGTCCAATAATTGAACGCATTGCCTGCATTTTATAATTTCTTTCGGGTTTAGTATAAT
>JAFLBY010000079.1 GCA_017302855.1 Candidatus Kapaibacterium sp. | reverse complement strand
AAAATTTTGGATGAGATGGTGTGAGAAGAATGATTGATTATACTGAAGTAAAGTGTAATTTTGTAGTCACATATTTCCATTAATAACGATTAACAACCTCCGGTGGATTTAACCACCGGAGATATTTTCCCAATCACCCACTAAGTTTTAATCTTGATGGGTGATTCCTATAAAAGACTGATGTCGAGGTTTGCTTTAGTAGGTTACCCTCTCCGTCGGTCTTTTTCTGTTGCTACGCCTTTAAACGGTTTCTCAGAAAAGTCCATAAACTGTCCGGTCGAAACCATCCTCTTAATAAACCCCTTAGGGGTCGGGAGTTGTGTCCGATCTTTGACGCTACCTCTTCTGTAACCTTTACTCGTATTCGTACCCATGTTGTCACCTCCTTTCGTTGGGAATGAAGAGTTAGAAAAACGGCACTATTTAAGTTGTCGCCCTGCGTTATAAGCAACTTTTGCTCCAACACATGCGCATTGTGCCTCGTTTGAAAGAAAGATTTTACAGTCAATTGCAGAAGCAATTTTATCCGTAATCTTTACGAGTTCGGGGGGCGCTTTATCGCTTATGACCTCATAAAGAATGTAGCCCAAAACGCCTCCTACGAAAAGGGAAGTTAATGCAGACATGATGTCCTCATTTATATAGTTAAATAAAAAACGCAATGCGTACCTACAAGCTTTGTAGGATTTTTTGAAAATTAAATTTTTAATCAATCAAATTGCCGTACTCTAACAATTCGAGAGGTTTTTTTACCAATCGAGGTTTACTATGTTTGATATTATCGAAGTAATACTTATAATAATCATCCTCATGAATTTGGAATCTTTGCATTATCTGGATGTCATTGTAATCCATTTCTTTTTTCAAAAAGTTGAGAATACTAACAAATAACTTGGGTTTTTCTGGAGCAATAGGATACGGCTCAACTTTTACAATACCAAGCATACCCATCTCGCGGTACATTTTAGTGTATTCCGCTGAAGTTATGGTTCCCAAATCTTTTGCTCGCCTAAGTAACGCACCCATGGAAACCTTCCAATAACACTTTAGTTGCATCAATTTGGACAATGTTAGATTATATAAAGAACTTTTAATTTCGGCTTCAGGCATTAAAAATTCGGCAGCAAATCTGTTTGCCTCTTCTTCCATTCCTTCCGTTGGGTATCGATGCATTACAGCATGTCCCAATTCATGTGCAATAGTGAACCTTATTCTATCGCCGGGCATATTCTTGTTAAAAAATATTGCATGAGGGAGCTCAGGAACGGTTATGGTGACACCATCAAATGCATCACTCATAACATCTATACCCATAACAACCCCACCATTAACCTCAACGCATGCAATCATATTATTGATAGGACCTTCAGGTATATCCCATAAAAGTCTTATGCTTTGAGCAATTTCTTCGGGAGTCTGTGAATCAATATCGACTTCTTTTATGCCAACAGATGATAAACTAATATCGTTTAACAACTCCCTTATGTGCAGTATCATGATGTTTGCAGTAGCACTAATCGCCGATAAATCCGTTTGAGAGAGTTTGTTTTTTTTTCTATGGAAACTTCTACTCGGATATTTATGACCCAATTGATAGAAGAAATCTAATGGATAGTTTAATCCCTCAGATAACTTTTGCAAAAATTCATCATTCGGTTCAATCAGCCCACCTTCAATCTTCGAAAGATACGACTGATTTATTTGCATACGGTTTGATAGTATTTGTTGAGACAATCCACGAGACTCTCTCGCAAGAGTCAACATTTCAGCATTGAATTTTCTCATAACGCCTTTCCTTTGGTTTTACCGCAATTCGGTATATAAAATTATTTATCCTTCGCTAACTTTTTTATGAATTACTTTATCTTTATTCTTAAGCTCAAATTTCTGTATCTCTTGGGTCTTGGTTTCTTGATTTACTGTGCTATTTTTGATATTAGACGTTTTAACAATCAATGGAATCGTATGCACGATGTTTGCACCCGCAGGGTTATGATAAATTGCATGTACCCCGTAAGTAGATTGATTTACATCAAATATTTGATAGCCGAGTGTTACATTGCGTGTAACGTATGACTCAAAAAGCGAGATTTGCTGTTCAAACAATCGAGACTGGTTGGTAACTGATGTACTGGGCTTATAATTCTGATTTACTTTCTTTACTCGGATATGCGTATTAGTATCTTCAAAAAAGAAAGTTGACAATCCTCTGATGGTATAAAATTTCACACCACCCAAAGGTAGAAGATGTTTTTTTAATTCAGAGACAAATGAATCATGCATTAAAGAGGATAAAGAACGCTTAGATGCATAACTTTGGATATCAGTGCTGCCATAAGATAGAGACGCGACACACTGCGTAGCATATTGGAATGCTTGCGAAATAGGTTTATGATACACGTTAGGTATCAAATCTTTCAAGTCTTTCATAATTGACCATTCTTATGTTGATAAATATTTTTACAAAAATACGGTTTCTTTTCCGTTTTTGCAAATTATTCCAAAAATTATTCCAAAATCTATTCTAAAAACAATCTAAAATCTATTTTTTGACTCCTCAAAACGGCAATCCTTCCTCTTCGTTGCTGCGGAGCCGGGACTCTCGCCAAGCCACAATCAGCGTGTGAATAAATACCAAGGGTGTGCGGATGTTCCTGAATGGTACGCTCATACTCGTACTTTTAATAAATAATTTCACAAACGTGGGGCGGTCATAGAGCAGGAATAGCCAATAGCAGCATTCGTTGGCAACGTAGTACTTCGGGGCTTTGTGGCGTATGTATCCTTCGATTGGTTCTGTATTAAAATCTGGCTGACGGTAATAGCGTTCAATGGGAATGTGGAAAGAATATCTCCCAAGTCTATAATTAGCCAATTCCGTCCAAAACTCCTCATACACACCGGTACCGCTGCAAACCCAACACGGTTCATACATTGCCCACTGATGTGAGAAATACATACCGTGATCACAGCGGTAACATTCCTTCTTTATGTGCTGAAAGGATGTGCCTGTTCTAATCCCGCGCTTCTGGAGTAGTTTCGTCTTCACGGCATAAAATTCGGTTTTGTACAAGATAGACGGACGCCTGTTTGCGTAGTGCAAAAGCAATCCTAAAAGTAAGTTTATCATACATTCTCCTAATGCGTATGGCGTTTAATAATGCGTCGCACGTGTACCCGGCTCAGCTCTACTTCGTTAGCAATTTGGTTTAAGCTGCGACCTTCGTGATAGAGTTTCATCACATAGCGATGGACAAGTGGCGTGATATTCTTCAATTGCGGAATATGCAAGCTAAAGCCCTGCGCGTTAAGCAATAGTTGTTTCACTACGTCGAGTCCGACCGTGTCTAACAGGAAACCGAGATCTTGATACTGCTGCACATCAGATTCGTGAATCATGTCAAGTATTTTTTCTGTCTTCATATTAAGCCCCGAAGTTTGATTGATTGCGTATATTTGCATCCCTTTTTACAAACAATTAGCTGTCAATTCTTCGGGGTTGGCGGCTTCTTTTTTATAAGGTGTCAGATTTGTCAGATTTTGACAGTCAATATTTCAGAGTTGTCCAATGAATTATTTTGAACCCGAGAATCATTTTACCTCCTGATTGTTGTTAGCAATTACACCTTTTTCGGATAGCACTTTATTTATCATTCGTAGTCGTTGCTGTGCGAGTATCGTGACTTTGTTCGCCAAGTAATACTCTTGATATTCCTTCTTCCGAGTGAGATGGCGACCTTTACGTGTGTCCACCTGTTTCTTTTTCATGATTTTACACTGATCCATATATTGCCAAACTCATCTACTGTTGGTACACGATTTTCTTTACGCAATTGAAGATACTCGTTAAATGCATAAAAAGTATTCATGTCAAAGGTGATGTCGAATCCACGTATTTTGTCAAACTCCCAATGTAAAGCCCCTGTGCAGAATTTTTTACTGTTTACGTTTACCCACAATATTGGAGCGTAGTACTCACCGTCATAGGTAATAAAAGCTCTTGTCACAGCTAAATCTTTGATAATACCTTCGTAGTCAATCGGCGGCTCAGGCTCTTCGATTTTAACAATATCAAAATGATCAACCATTTTTTCTGATTTACCTTCAATGGTGTATTGTACAGCCCTAAGGTCGCCCGTGTTTGTTCTGAACACGACTACCACCGGATAAGGTTTTACACCCACAAACGACTCAAGGACTTTAATTTCAATAATTTGATAGTGCGCTGCATCCCTAAAAGTCAGCTTTGAGATGTCGTTCCAATCTTCTCTTGTGAGAGGTTTGTGCTTAATTTGTTCCGGCTCTTCTTCATCTACAACCCAAACGTCCCAATCGGATATCGCTGACTCTTGGAATGTACCATCAATGTGGTGCTGTGTAGTGATGTAGCTGCCATTCGATGCAACGCGGACAACGGTGACACATGCTTTGCGTGCGCCTTCAAAAACAGGGTCAACATAGACACCTGTAATTTTATTGCCACTATTTCTAAAGCCCAATTTGCTTATGTCATCCCAATCTTCTCGGTTTGGCTTTCTAAAAAGTTGCTTACTCATAATAACGATAACTCCTTGCTTGGTTTAATTGAATTTAATTGATGTAATATTTGTTCTGCTTTTTCGAGTAGCTCATCAAATTCATCTGTTGTTGTAACGTTAGTCAGTTGTTCGACAATTCCGAACAACTCCGGTGCTGCGGCAATTAAAGCCGCGTTAGCATCAATTTCACTTTGTGGTACGAATGGTTGCCCTATAACGGTAGCGAGAGCTGAGAGCTCAAGGTGTTTGTTATTATAGCAAATTACATAGCCTGAGCGGTTGCCAAAACTTTCTTGATGGACCGTACCCCACGAGCTATTTTTGACTGCTTGCCACGGTGCTTTTGATATTAGGTTTTTAATCATCTGTCACCTCATTCCATTCGCCAAATGTGCCTGCTTCAAGATTTACTTCCCAATCTAAAATTTCTACATATGCTTTGCCTTTAACAAAAGAAGCAAATTCCTTTTTATCCATATTTTTTGCTAATTCAACTTCTTCTTCGGTAAGCTGTATTGTTGCTTTTATTGCTTTGACGTTAGAATAATTTATATCAGGATATATCTCAAATTTCTTCATCTTCATTCTCCTTTTTGCTTGTTTTTTCTAATTCATCAAGAAGCGCGTCAGCAAATTCAACAGCACCTTTAACCAATCGTTCTTTGTAGTTATCCCAATCATCTACTGTTCGCATTGATTGTGCCCATCCTTTATTAGATGCGAAACCTTGCATTGCCATGGCAGCCAAGTATTCTCTTTTAGATAGCCCTGACTGAGTAAAAACCTGCCCTGTGCAAGCGAATGCCCCTCTGTTGCCATTTTCTTTTACGTATGAGTCGTTTCCCATCTCAATCCTCCTCAACAATTACTCGTTGGGCATAAAGTGACTCCCAATCCCATTGCCATTGTCTGATAAAAGCAATATTTGAGACAGGGACACTGTATGCGTTATTTATGCTGTATTTATACCGCCCTTTGTTCGATCGCTTCTGCTGTTTGTGTTGCACTTTGCGTGTCATAATTTTACTCCTTGATTTAATTGTTGCGGGATATTGCGCTCCATGGTTCTCTTCCGCATTTGGTATTTCCAATCGTAGCTCAGTAAATGATTTATACTATTACCTTCGAGGTCGTATTTGTCTTTGCTGAACGATATTTTTACGAAATTTCGGTAGCACGGTCGCTTGATTTGTGCAACACGATGTATGTTGTACTGTGTAAGCCGCAGCAATGAATAATTCTTGTAACTGAAATCTAATTCAGGATCCGCCTGCTCTTCCATTTCCTTCAGGGAAATAACATCATCCGGACTTAATTTGAAGTCTGTGCAATTAAATACTGTCGGGCAGCAATCTGACCAGATGTAATTTATGTCATCAGTCAAAAATCCATCGCTGTGATATCCGGGGCGATTGAATGTGTTGCTTGGGAACTGATACATTGACTTAGCAGTGATGTAAATGTAATACCTTGTGTCGTCGCCGATGTTTTTTGCAAAATCCTCACGCGCAGCATTGATTAATTCAAGTGCAAATGCTAATCGTTGCTCCATCACGATAGAACTTCTATCTTTAAGTTTTATAGGTAAATATTGATAGAATAACATCTCAGGGCAAGCAAGTTTGAATATGCCGATGCAGCGTGGCTTTTCGCCGTATTTGTGCTTCGGTTTTTTTACTTTGATTTGCGCTTGATGTAATGGGGGAGCGTTCAGGAACAATTGCTCTTTCTCTTTGCGCAGTTGCTCAGACATGGATATCCCTTTGCGTATGTCGTTTGTAAAAGGTGACTGACCGGGCGTGCTGCGGTCTATACTCGATGTAATTAATCGTGTTCTCATCACGCCACCTTCATTGTATCTAACACAGACTTTGCAGAATGAAATGACTCACGTCGTTTTTTTACATCGTTAATCAGCTCTTGCTCGCGCTTACGGTCCTCACGTCGTTTGTTTTCAAGATTTTCACGCAGCGTTGCAACTTCATTGATGAGCTTCTGATTTTCCAGCTTCAGTTCATTTTTCTCTTGCATAAAAGACCGAAGCAGATTATTCAATTCACTTTCTCTTTCGGTTGGTGGCACAGGTTTATAGTGTCGTTCGAAGTCAATCATCGCGTCTTGCCTTGCTTGGTTTGCCACTTTTTGCAGCTTTCCTTCGAGTTCCTGCCTCGAAAGCACGATAAAGCCACAAGATGTCGCCGTGCTGCGTAATTGCGCCTCTGTCGGGAAGAAATCCGCAAATTCAAGGACCGGAGATTTGCCTTTGAATGTCCAATCACCGTGGAGTAGCCATTTTCGGGCATTGTTCAAATGCATTTGTGTGTAGCCAATGGCGCACAGTTCTTGGAAAAAGAAAAGTTTGCGTTCATTGTCGAGCGTAACACCTCGCATGAGCTTCAATTCACCGAGCAACTTGCCCATTTGCGATAAGAGCTGCGCCGGCGGCAAGGAAGTCATCATGCTCACGCTGTGCGTCAGCGATTGTGCCGAAGCTGCGTGTTGCAGTGCCGTTGTGTATGTTTCTTGCTGTTCCATTGTTTTTATTCATTTGTTGAAGAAATACGTCGAAATATTGCACTCCCGTTTTGTTCTTTTGCCTCAATTTCGAGGCGGATTGAAAGTTAGCCGACCAAAAGGTGTCAGCTCTTGCCCATTCACAGACCGCAAGGATTTCATCCCGCGCTCGGCTGTCAAGGCGTATGCAGTCATCGTAGGTTTTTGCCCAATCCTTCAGGTTCGATTGCGAAACTTTCTGAGCTTTGGGTAGTAGAGTCTTAAACCATGCGGCAAAGTCAAGGGCATCTTGGCTATAAATGAGGGTAGATATTCCAGAAGAGGGCAATTCGTCAGAATTTTCAGCACTCTCTTTATATATCCTTTCCTTATTCCTTTCCCTTTCCTTTTCCTGGTCTTTTTCTCTTTCCATGTTTTTCCCAGTTGCTTCCGTGTTTTTCCGCATTTTTCCCGAATGTTTCCCTGTTGCTTCCACATTTTTCCCGATTGCTTCCTCGTTGTGTACGGTATTTATCTCTGTTGCTTCGAGTGCACTTTCTTGCAACACAGGTGTTTCCGAAATTTGCGACAAGTCGGGTGGTGGTGGAAAATCAGATTCGTACTCGGCTTCTCTTCCTGACAGTCTCTGATGTTTTTTAAAGTTGACAATCTGAATCACTTTCATTTCGCAAAAGCCACGTTCGGTATTCTGACCCCCGGAAGAGGTGTACCTGATAATGAATCCTGCACTTTGAAGCCGCGATAATAGATCATCTGCATCTATGTTGTCGTATGGGAAGAGTTCCGCTTTGATGCGCCTTGGTCTGTCTTCAAGGCGACCTTCGCTGTCTGCTAATGTCCACAAGCCGATAAAGAAAAGCCGTGCAGCCATTGGCATTTCAGCCAAGTCCTCATTGTGGAAAAATTGTGGTTTGATTGTCCGGATTCGCATACTCTACAATCTCAATGTTGATTTGATATTTAGTTTTGATAATGGTACGGCTTGGGTTGCTACTTACGCCGTCGCTTACTGCTGTGACATGTATGTTTTGAATCCCTGTCAGCGCACACAGCATACGTTGTAAGGATTTTGCTTGCTTGTTTAAGAGCAAGCGAATTGACCTGCTTTTTTCACTCATCGCCATATTTATTAAAAGCTCCATGTATGATTAATCTTTGATGTTTGCTTTAAAGGCATCGGAGCCGGCTGCTGCGGAGTAGTGGGCTTACGCTTCTCAGCATAGCCATGCTCCTCGAGTTGATGGCGTATCCATCCTGATTTATAGCCCGCAGCTTTTTGCATCAAGTGAATTTCATCAACGGTAGGTTTGCCATATTTTTTTGTGAGGTTGATAAATGCGAAGAGTGGTCTGAGTTTCTTTTTCTTTGCAATGGCAAGCTCGCGCAACAAATAATCACGTCGTTCATCATCTATCGTGTAGATTATCTCGACGAGTTCAATGGAGGTGATTTCGCGAGGGATTTCATTGACATTAAATAGTCTGCCTGTTTCATCTTTGGCTTTCACAATAATATCGCCTGCCTGCATTATTTCTTCGTCAGATTTAACTCGCTTATTTTTTTTGATGCCTGTTAATTTCCACTCACGGTCATGCTGCGGAGCTTGATGGGTAAAGACATTGTTCGCATGATCAAGGATAATACATCTGTCTTTGCCGTGCGCACTTCGCAATCCACGACCTGCCATTTGCAAATACAAGCTGAGAGATTGTGTCGGTCTGACAAGCTGCACACATTCTATTGCCGGCACATCAAATCCTTCAGTAACTATTTCGACATTAGAAAGAATTAAATAATCACCCTTGGCGAATTTGCGCAGCGCAATGTCGCGTATTTCCGTTGGAGTTTCGCCATCAATATGCACTGCTGCAATGCCCGCTTCATTATAGCGTTCGACGATATGCAAGCTATGTTTTACTGTTGTTGCAAATACAACACATTTTTTACCAAGCGCATATTTTTTGTAGGTCTCGACAATATCACCATTCACAACATCTCTGTCCATAATTGCTTCGATGTCGCTGCTGCGGTAATCACCTGCTACAGTCTTTAGCTTTGATAAATCCTCACGCAGCGGTACTGAGTAGATTTTTGGTTCCACTAAAAAGGCATTTTGAATTAAAAATTTCACAGAAGGACCAAGCACAAGTTTTTCAAATATATCTTCAAACCCGGATCCGTCACGTCGGCATGGCGTTGCGGTAAATCCAATAATCTTTGCATCAGGGTATTCATTAATAATTTGACGATACGAACTCGCAGTGGCGTGATGAGCTTCATCAATTATAACAAAATCAATTCTTTTCGGCATATTTCGGCGGACAAGAGTTTGCACTGATGCAAGCTGCATAGGTCTTGAATAATTAGCGTCCACACCTGACATAATATGACCGTAGTTTATTCCTGTCCTAAATATTTTCTGTTCGGCTTGGCGGATTAATTCACGACGATGGACAAGTAATATTCCTCGTTTGCCTTGCTCCACTAACTCTTTAATTACCGAAACGAAAATTACAGTGTTATGTGTGACGGTAAAATCACCCAAGACAAATCTTCTGTTGCCATCAATTTCAAATCCATAATAATCACCTTCGCCGATTGGGGTAACTGTGAACCCTGTGCGAAGTACTGATTTTTTCTGCTTGCGTGGCTCCGCTTGTTTGCGCTTGATACGTGTCGGGATTTTGTGTAAATCTCCGGATATTGTTACCCTGTAGTATGTGACATCCTTGACAATCTTTTTAGAAATATATGCTGCAAAGCCAAGTGACCTTGCAATAAACACTACGTCATCGGCAAGTGTTTTGCTTTTGCTCGAATACTCGAAATTATGGCAGAGATAGCCATCTGTATCAATTAAACCCGCAAGAATTTGTAAGCGTGTCTGTCTTGTACCTTTTTTGTATGCATCAGGCACGAATTTGTCACTGCATATTACATTAGCACCAAGACCCTTCAAAATATTGGTAATTGGATTTGCACCACCTTTGCGACCGTTCCTAAGCCAATCTTTTGCAACAATATAGTAATTACTTGATTTGTTGTTTTCCATCGTCTCATGACGCACAGATAGATTAAATAAATCAGCTTGTTTATATATCTCATCAATAATTTCTTTGTCGGGTGTCGTTATACAAACTCCTCTTGTAAGCGAACCATCACCAATGAGTACACCGAGAAAGTATGGGTCTAAAGATATTTCCTCAGGATCTCTTCCAAAGAAAAAAACACCTGTGCGGTATTGTTTTAATAAGTGCTTCTGTGTCTTATTTAAGAGCAAATAATCACGTAATTCAATATCGTACACTTCCCCTTTAACAAAACCGCAGTCTGTACCTGTCGCCACCAATGATAAAATATGACTCTCATTACAGACCCAAGATTCACCTTTTGTTGGCGTTATGCGGTAAAGATTTTCTTTGCCTGTTGTTACAGAAAGAACATTGCGTGCCATGCTATCATCTCCCATTATCCTGTCGCCAACTTTAATTTCTTGTACAGGGAGTATGCTGCCATCCGCCATCAGCACAGGCGTGTCTTTGCCAAGACATTTTCCACCACCTGTTGGGCATTGCACAAGAACACTTCTATGTTGCTCTAATGCAGCATAAAGATTATTTTTTAATTCAGTTTGATATGGTCTTAATTCATCCATAATAATAAATTTTCTGATTAAATATTAGTCGGTGTGACAGGACTCGAACCCGTAACCTCTTTGCCAAGCGCGTCTGCCATTTCGCTACACACCGTATTGCGCCTTAGCGGTCAGTGCTACATTGTGCCATCTTCAAAGTCAGTGTTTTTTTCAAACTTTAGGTCTCCCGTATTTTTACCAAGAGCTGCATCCATTTCTATGCGGAAACATTCAACCCTTGTTACTTCACCTTCTACAAGCAAATCACCTGCTATCAATGCTCTTGCTTTCAATTCTTTTTGACTTAATTCTTTTACAGGTTCTAAAATAGACAGCTTTACGCTTTTTAGTTTTTCAATTATTTCTTGCATTATTTTTACTCCTTTGTTAAATATCATTATGACTAACTGACTGCTCCAATTCAATCAATGAAACTTGAAGGCAAGTCCTGTTGTGCCTGCGATAAAAGTCAGCAATTTCTTTTATCGTTGTTTTTTCGGTTACCTTCATTGATGGATTGTACACTTCAAAATCATCGAAAGATATTTGTCTGCTTGTTTTGAATGTTACTACATATTCTTTCATTTTCTCTCCTTAAAGTTGCTCGTACTTAGATTTAAGTCTTTCAAGCTCTTGCAATTCTCTCCGCTTCTGTTCTTCTTGCTGTCGTTTTTCTTTAGCGACACGTTTTTGAAATTCCTCGTCTGTCTCTTCTCTTTCATAAAATGCTTCTATTTTTATCGAAAGAGAACCCCATGCTTCATCCGGTTCAATGTCAATTTCTTTTACACCAAGTTTTTCTAATTCATCTAAATCTTTTCTGATTTGCTCGATCGTCACGCCATAAGCCCAATCAAAGTTAAAAGGTACTTCGATTCTAACTATTTGCTTTTCCATTACTCTCCTTTGTTAAATTATTCTTTAATTGTTTTATTCTTGTCATACGCCAGAGCGATGCCTTTTTCAATGAGTGAATCCTCATAGCCCCAAGACGTGCTAATTCGTAACGCTTCTCATCAGACCATTTGTAGTCAAATAATTTCTTCGGCTTCCTTGCACAATAGAATTTCGGTTGCTTCGGTAATTCGGGTTTGTCATACACATACAATCCGCAGAAATCAGGGATTAACTCTAACGCATATTCCTTTAATTCTGACGGCACTGCATAGCTGAAGTATTTGAATTTAGAGTAGAACCTCTCTAGCCCTGTCTTACCATTTTTCATAACATTAAACTGAGCATGATGGTCTTTGCTAAAATCAGCTTTCAAATCAGACTTGCTGACTTTTATTTCAAATCCATGTGCATATCCACTTTTAGTAAGTACAAGCATATCTGTTTCAAATGCTACTAAGCGCATCATGTTTGAAACGTTTGGCACAATAAGATTTTGTCTGAAATCGAACATCTCCATTATTGCGAGTTCAATTTCGATACAGTTCACCGATGTTTCTCTCTTAAATGCCATTTTTACTCCTTTGGTTACAATTCCAATGCTAATTGATTCTGATAATCTGAATTGATAAGTTTGTATATATGTCTGTAATTTTCTATTTTATGTATCTTAAATATTGTACTCTCAACTTTAAGATATACCCAATATTGATGACATTGTTTTGTTTCGCGAATTGCACCCAAAAGCATTATGTTTTTTATCGCACAATATCTTTCAATATCCGCTCCGTAGTATGTTTTTTCAGAGGAATCAATAGTGAAGTTTTGTGCTTCCTTAATTAGTCTTTTAGCCAATTTCCCATACATTCTAACATTGAACCAACTATGCGCATCCTCAAGATTGATTATTTCCCAATTACTATCCATTTTCTTCCTTTGTAATAATCAGGGCGGCTACCGCACCGCCCCGTGGATTTTTTCGCAGCATATATAATTACTTCATGACTACACCTCCTTCCTTGATTATCCTGTCAGTTGCCTGCGGAATGTCTCTCTTTTTATGTTGCGAGCGAGAGCGTCTCTTCGAGCTATTCTTTCTTTTTGCTCTTGATTCAAGTCTTCAAAGGATAAATCGCTATATGATGCGAATAGAGAGTTTGCAGCAATGAATGCTGAAAAAAATATATCCATCTCTTTTTCCATCACCACACGATAATGTGCGTACATTTGGTCAATGAGTATATACTCTGCCGCCGTGCATTGCATGAGTATATTACCGCCAACTTCTCTGATATATCCTCGCTTTATATGATAAATCGCTATATCCCGATTTACATGTTTGCAAATTTGAATAATTAAGCGTTTGTTAAGCTCACCTTCCACTTTGAATACGTGGTCTGACTTTACTTCTTGCTCAATATCTTCAAGTGTCATATTGTTTTTTTTGAGCAAATTGTCAAGCATTGCTTTTGCGTTCGCAGCTTCGCCACCTTCACCGCGTTCAGCAAGTGCTTTCAGTTTTTTTAGTAATTCGGTAATCCCCATTGCTTACTCCGCCGATATTTCAAGTGGACCGTCGCCGACCCGCGTGACAAAGAATTGCAAATCAGTGTTCTTCGCGGCTTCTTTAAATGCGTCGTAATTTTCCGGTGATAGTGCCTCCATGCCGTCCATACACACAACCTTTAATTCGCCTGCAATTATTCTTGCTACGCCAAGTGCAACCTGAATTTTACGTGCAGTGTTGACCCTTGTAAAAGGCACATCATCAACGAATATTTCGCCGTTGGAAACATTTACGCCGCTGATGGGAATATGACTCGTTTTTTCTTTTTTCAGCGCGTCAAGCCCGGCTATGGCGGCAGATGCTCTTTCTGCTTTTTGTTTGACCTCATCAAGATTCTTAGAAAGCTCTTTAATTAAATCCTGCTGTGCAATAATTGATGCTGAATTTTCTATCTTTGATTTTAATTCAGTTATCTGTTGAACGATGGGGGCTTTATTTATTTCATAGCCTTCCATCACGCTGTCACGTTCTTTATTGATTTCGCTAAACACACACTCTTTTTCTTTGTCAAAAGCATTACTTACCTCAGTCGTAAGTTTGTCATACTTCGCGTTAATCTGCTGTATTTCCTTTTCTTTTTCTTCAGCAAGTTTTTTTAACTCAGCGGCTTTGCGGTCAGCTATTGCAAGAGAATGTTGTGTGTTCTTCTCAGCTACTTTCTGAATACGCTGATTTTTATATTCCTCAAGCGAGGCAAGCATTTGTTCAGAGTTCGCAAGCTCTTGTTTAACTGCGTCCATGTTAATCGCATCTGGCGGCACAGTCTCAATCAGTTTATTAAGCGTATGCTCATTCTCCGTGCACGTGCGGTTCAGACCTGTACGGTCATCATAAATTTCCTGCCTCATTGTGCCAATTTCGTTGAGGTCGTACTGTGGCTTCTCACGCATAGAAAAAGAATAATAATCACCAATCTTTTCTGAGATTTCATCAAAGGTAAATTGGACATTAATTGCATTTAGCATTAACTCTAATTGCTTTTTAGGTTCAGCCGTGATAAATAGGGCGGGGGAGAAGGATGCTATATTGCGTATTTTGTCAAGAAAATCCACTGGCTTCGAATTGCCAGAGACTTTGATTTTGCTACCACTTTCGGTATATGTCTTGGTAATTTCCGTGCCTTCGTCAAGCACAAGCACTACCTGTCCTTGCTCGGATCCTTTTCGCAGCATTGTCGCTTCTTTTTTGTCAGTCCCGGAGACAGCAGATGTTAAACTCGTAATGATAGATGATTTACCTGTACCATTACCACCTTTGATTTCATTGAATTTACCTGCTTTTAATTCGAAGTTGTCATGACCTAATACGTTCATGATTTTTAAGCGTTCTATTTTCATTTTTGGTTACCTTAAAAACTAAATTGATTAATTGGTTTGTTTGTTGTTTTGGGAGCATACGGAGTCTTTTTAACCTCCATACTTGCTGGCGGAAATGGTGCTGATTTAATGCGATATGTGTTGTTTTGAGTGTCGCGTTCAAAGCCGAGTTTATCCATGTGCAGATTTAATACTGTCGCAAGTATTTTGCGAAGTCTGTCATTTTCTGCGGTCGCTTCTTTGACTTCTTTGCTGACACGAGCAAATTCATCAATATTTTTTGTAGCGTGTATTTTCTCTTTCCACTCGCGCACAAGTGCATCAAATTTGAATTCGGCTTCGAAGTCATTATTCTGTTGTACCTGTACCGGAGCAGCTTGGGGTATGGGTTGAGCAACTTGTACCACTTTTGGTGGCTCGGCTTTTATTGGCTGCTGCACCACAACTTGTGCAGGTAATTGTTTTGCCTCCGGTTGTGGCTCAGCTTGTTGAATATTGTCTGAAAATATGGAAGCGGATTTTTCATTCACTATTTCAGCGTCATCGTATTCTTCATTTTCAACTGCCGCAAGTGCATCGAAATTGCGTACCTGTGTTTTTGGCAAGTATTTATACAATCTGCGAATTACTGTCTTACGTGCCATCTCGGAATAATCCGACTTCCAAGGGCTT
>JAFLBY010000078.1 GCA_017302855.1 Candidatus Kapaibacterium sp. | reverse complement strand
TCCAAAAAGGTAAATATTATACGACCGATGATTTCTTTGCGCAAAGATGAAATTATTAGCTATGCTCAAGAAAGGGGATTATTTTGGCGTGAGGATTCTTCAAATACTTCCTTATTGTTTACACGAAACAAAATACGTTTACAGTTATTGCCGCAATTACGTGAATTGTTTGGTGTGAGTGTTGTAGAAACAATACATAGAACGGCATCTTTAATGCAAGGTGTGGATGAGGTAATGGAAAACATACTCTCTGTGTTTATGCCTCGTTATGTGCATCAAGTAGAACAGGGAGCTTATGCAATTGAATTGATAGGGTTATCTACACAATCGGAATTTGTTAAAGGTGAGATTTTTCAGTCTGTTCTCGTCCAAAAGTTAAATCAGCAAAATCAGTCTCTCGCAACTATTAAACGTATTACGCAACTTGTGACAGCTGATGTAAATACATGCGTGGATGTCAATGGTCAAATTGTTGCGGTAAGAGAAAGAGATTCAATTATTTTGACGAAACGCAAAAAACATTTTGATTATTATAATACCATCACATTAAATGGGGAGTTGGTTGAACAGGAATGGATTTTACGCCTTTCTGTTTTACATAAAAAACCAAAAGAGTGGTCAAATAACCCATTGGTAGAATATTTTGATGCTGATTTATTACCTAAATTATTGCAAGTTCGTTCATGGAGAGATGGTGATAAATTTCAACCAATTGGTATGAAAGGACATACTACGGTTAGCGATTTTCTTACTAATAACAAAACCCGCGCTTTTGAACGAAAAAAAGTTCTTGTGCTTTGCGCGGGTTCAGAGATAGTATGGATTATTGGGAAACGTATATCAGAATGTTTCAAAGTATCTGATTCTACTCAAGATATAATTAAAGCTGAATTTATCTTACGTTCCGTTTCCGACAATGAAGAAAAAGAAAAAAAATAATACTACATTACCGGATATGTTGAGAATGGAGAACAAAGTTCTGCTACATCGTGTTTTACGGTCGCATAGATATCCTCATTACCGTGGTTGGAGAGCACTTTATCAATGAGTTGTGCAATAGAGTTCATTTGCTCAATTCCCATACCGCGAGATGTAATTGCTGCCGTTCCAAGTCGAATACCTGATGTTACTAATGCAGATTGTGTATCAAAGGGCACTGCATTTTTATTACATGTGATACCTGATTTATCTAATGCGGCTTCGGCTTGTTTTCCGGTCAAATTCTTGTTCCGTAAATCAATCAGCATAAGATGATTATCCGTACCATTGCTGACAATATCGTATCCTAGATTTACAAGTGAATTTGCCAAAGTAGAAGCATTAAGAATGACTTTGTCAGCATACTCTGAGAAAGATTCTGTCAAAGCTTCGCCAAAAGCAACGGCTTTAGCCGCTATCACATGCATTAATGGTCCGCCTTGTATGCCCGGCATCACCATAGAATCCAATAGCTCACTCACCATTTTTGTTCTACCTGATTTTGGGGCAACTTGTCCCCAAGGATTTTCAAAATCCGCTCCCATCATGATAATACCCCCGCGTGGACCACGCAATGTTTTGTGTGTGGTACTGGTCACAATATGGCAATGAGGAATAGGGCTTGGCAATTTGCCTTTAGCTAAAAGACCGGCAGGATGAGCAATATCAGCCATCAGAAATGCTCCAATTTTATCGGCTATAGTGCGGAATGCAGCATAGTCAATAGAACGTGAATAAGCAGATGCACCAACAGTTATCATTTTGGGACGATGTGTAAGTGCTTGCTCTTCTACTTTGTTGTAATCAATCAACCCTGTTTGAGGATCAACGCCATAGGAAACGAAGTTATAGAATTTTCCACTGAAGTTCACGGGCGAACCATGTGTTAAGTGCCCCCCGTGTGAAAGGTCCATTCCCAGAACGGTATCACCATGTTTCAAAAAGGTAAAATAGACAGCCATATTTGCACCGGAACCACTGTGGGGCTGAACATTAGCATAAGCAACATTGAAAAGTTGTTTTAGTCGGTCTATAGCCAAATTTTCAGCTATATCAACCCATTCACAACCACCATAGTATCGTTTACCCGGATAGCCCTCTGCATATTTATTAGTAAAGAGCGATCCTTGAGTTTCAAGAACTGCTTGGCTAACATAATTTTCACTGGCTATAAGCTCCAGTTTATGTTGTTGTCTATCGATCTCACCTTCGATACTAGCATACAGTTCTGGGTCTGCGGTTTTGAGAGTTTTGTACATTCAATTATGTCTTAAAGTGAAAAAAATTTGAATTTTAATGAGAAATATAAACGAAATAGATTGAAAGTCCTTTTTTCGTTTCGTAAATTTGAACTTTGTTTACAAAATTATGGAAAAGAGATGACCAAAGCAGAGTGGATACATGTTGTAAAGGTTTTATTGACCTCACGACTCATGGATTCGATAGAAGAGAATGAATTAGCACCAAAGGGAAAGGTCTTATATCAGTTTTCGGCTCGTGGACATGAATTAGGACAAATCATTTTAGCTCAATATCTTAACCATGCGCATGATGCCGCGACAGTGTACTATCGTTCAAGACCATTCGTCTTGGCGGCAGGTATGACAATCGAAGAAGGATTTGCAGGACCTTTAGCAAAAAAAGGAAGCAGAAACGGTGGTCGAGACATTGGGGTGGTGCATAATCTGGTTCCCAGAAGTGGACCAACTGTCTTGCCTGCAAGTGGCGATGTAGGGGCTCAATACACACCGGCAGTAGGTTGGGCACAAGCGATTGTATATCGTAGTACAGTTATGCAGGAAAAAAATTGGCATAAAGCAGTTGCTGTGGCTTTAGGAGGCGATGCTTCTTGTGCTACGAATGGATTTTGGTCGGCTTTAACAATAGCGACAACCAAAAATTACCCTATGGTTTTTTTCATAGAAGATAATAACTACGGCATTTCCGTTCCCGGAGAGTTTCAAACTCCCGGGGCAAACATTGCTGCCAATTTAGCAAGTTTTAATAATCTTCTGGTTCTCGATGGGGATGGCACAGACCCCGAAACTGCGGATGCTCTTATAAAGCGAGCAGTACAACATGCAAGGACAAGGCTTTCGCCGGTATTGTTGCGTTTAACAGTACCTAGAATTTGCGGGCATTCCGGTGCTGACAATCAATCGTATAAGTCACAGGAAACTATAAGTTTGGACAAGGAAAGAGATCCTCTGTATCGTTTACAAGAGTTTATCCTTTCAAAAAAAATCCTTTCGAAAAATGCTTGGGCAGAATTGGAAGCAGAAGTTGAAAGTACAGTAAGACAAGAATTGGAAAAAGCATTAGCACAACCAGATCCTGAAGTAGATACTATTAAAAAATATGCTTTTGCCGAAGAAGGTGAACCACAGTTAGTCGGTGGCATGGCTGCAGAGCAAGTTTCAGTAGTGTCAGGATCAGATGATGAAACAGTAGGCAAAAGAATGAATTTGATTGCCGGTGTAAATGCAACGTTAGCTCATGAATTGAAGCAAAATAACAGAGTTTTGGTTTTTGGTGAGGATGTTGGTGTTAAAGGAGGAGTTCATGGAGCAACTGTTGGATTGCAAACTGAATTTGGCGAGGAACGTGTATTCGATACCTCACTTTCCGAGGAAGGCATCATCGGACGCGCCGTTGGTATGGCTTATGCAGGTTTAGTCCCTGTTGCTGAAATTCAGTTTAGGAAGTACCTTGATCCGGCAATGGAACAAATAAATGATTGCGGCACAATACGCTGGCGAACAAATAATCAATTTGCTGCACCGATAATCGTGAGAATCCCCATCGGTCATAGCAAAAGAACGGGTGACCCTTGGCACAGTGTCTCCGGTGAGGCAATATTTACCCATACACTTGGTTGGCGAGTGGCGATACCATCAAATATTGCGGATGCTGTTGGATTAATGCGCACTGCGCTGCGTGGGAATGATCCTACATTTTTCTTAGAACATCGTAATATACTTGATACATCGGTCAGCCGCGGAAATTATCCCAGCTATTCGCATCTATTGCCATTCGGAGTAGCAAATATTTTACAAAAGGGCGAAAAGATTACGGTGGTCACTTGGGGAGAAATGGTCTATCGGGTGCTTGAAGCTGCAAAGAGTTTTGAAAATGATGTTGAGGTCATTGATTTGAGAACAGTAGCACCATGGGACAGAGAAACTGTGCTTCGTTCGGTAAAGAAAACGAATCGCTGCCTGATTGCGCATGAAGATACTATTACGGGAGGATTTGGCGCAGAAATAGCCGCAGTGCTCACACAAGAAGCATTTGCCTACTTAGATGCACCAATTATGAGAATTGCGACGCCTGACATTCCAATTCCTTATAATTTACGACAGATGGATGTTGTAGTACCTACGGTAGAAACCTTGATACAACATATTTCTCAAACATTGTCGTATTAAACGTGAGCTTTATAACATCGAGTGAAGACACTAGTTCTCAAAAAAGCTGCTGATTTACAAACGCGATATTCAATTGCGTATGAAAATGAGTTAAATGGCGAGCAATTACAAGCTGTAATGCATCGTGAGGGACCGGCATTGGTTATAGCGGGGGCAGGCACAGGAAAAACACGAATATTAACATATCGCTTAGCTCGATTGGTTGAGTCAGGTGTGCCCCCTGAGTCAATTGTTTTACTCACATTCACTCGTAAAGCTGCAAATGAAATGATGAGAAGGGCAAGTCTATTATTAGATGGACGCTGCGAAAAAGTACAAGGGGGTACATTTCACTCTTTTGCCCACACTACGTTGCGACGTTATGGGGCTTTTATAGGTTTAGATCCGAACTATACAATACTTGATCAAGCCGACGCAGAAGATGCCATTAACATAACTCGCTCACGATTACATTTTGATAAATCGAAAAAGAGATTTCCGCTTAAAAATACTCTTTTATCAATATATTCAATGTCAGTAAACTGTTACATCCCTGTTGAACAAGTTATCGCTCAACGGTACAGTCAATTTGTCGAGCATTCAGAAGCGATACATACGGTATTACGCGAATTTGTCGCATTTAAACAGTCCTCAAATGTCTTAGATTACGATGATTTGTTGGTATATCTGTTACGATTGTTAGAGCAATCAGAGCAGGGTAGAGAAGCAGTATTGAACAGCATTCGTTATATCATGGTTGATGAGTACCAAGACACGAATAAATTACAACATCATTTAGTCAAAAAATTGACTGATGTGCATCAAAACATAATGGTTGTTGGCGATGATGCACAAAGCATATATTCATTCAGAGGAGCTGAGGCAGAAAACATATTTGATTTTGAAAAAGAGCACAAAGATACAGCCGTTATTGCAATTTCAAAAAATTATCGTTCTACTCAAGAAATATTAAGAATCTCTAATCATACGTTGAATCAATCTTTGAAATCCTATCACAATGTATTGCAAAGTGATAAAAATGGTGCAAAACCATTTGTCGTGGCGACAAAAAATGAAAGACAACAATCGGTATTTATCACACAATTACTCTTGCAGCAAAGAGAAGAGGGAGTAGCTTTAGATGAAATTGCTGTTCTGTTCCGTTCCGGTTTTATGTCATTTGATCTTGAAATAGAATTGCAAAAAGCTAATATACCATTCAGAAAATATGGTGGTTTACGTTTTTCCGAAACTGCTCATCTCAAAGACTTATTGGCTATTGTTAAAATATTACACAATCCTCATGATATTATATCGTGGCATCGAATACTTTTGTTGTTAGATGGAGTAGGTCCCAAGAGTGCTTCACTGATAATTGAAGAAATTCAAAGAAATTCTGAAGACATATACTGGATGTCCCCAAATATCAACAAACCTGTCCGTGGTTACGACGCTATTTTGAGTCTGTGTTCGCTCCTTCTTCAATTACATTCGGACAATGCTAATATACCGGATATAATGACAAAAGTTTCTACTTTTTATCGCCCATTATTACAAAAAAAATATGATGATTTTGCTAAACGTATGAAAGATATAGAAACAATTATCGGTATTTCTTCCGCATATTCTTCCGTAGCTTCTTTCTTATCGGATATGTCATTGGAAGGTCCTTCTGATAGTATCAATGCCGAACAAGAAGGGAATGAACATGAGTTTGTTACATTATCTACTATTCATTCGGCAAAGGGATTAGAATGGAAAACTGTATTCATAATCTGGGCATTGGATGGACGTTTTCCATCCACACGATCACTCGAATCAGCCGCAGCACTTGAAGAAGAACGGCGATTGTTTTATGTAGCTGTCACAAGAGCCAAAGACGAATTGGTTATCACATATCCGATTGATGTTTTTGATCGTGAAAGTGGGATGGTTTTAGGTGAACCCAGTCGTTTTTTGCAAGGAATGAATGAAGATATGATTGAACGATTTGTCGTAATGGAAGAACAATGAAAGTATTTTATTCGGATAAATATACGATTCCATTACCTGTTGGTCATAAATTCCCCATCAGCAAGTATAGATTAATAAAAGATGGTTTATTATCTCGTGGCGTTTTACGCAATGAAGAATTGATTGAATGTCCGATAGCCGATGTTTCTACAGTAAAATTAGCACATGACCCACATTATGTAGATGCAGTCATTGAATGTCGTCTCGATCCTAAAATGGTAAGAAGA
The DNA here is from genome assembly GCA_017302855.1 of Candidatus Kapaibacterium sp. Lineage (GTDB taxonomy): Bacteria > Bacteroidota > Ignavibacteria > Kapaibacteriales > UBA961 > UBA2353. Next base: position 8,656 of record JAFLBY010000078.1, on the reverse strand, counting down.
ATTGGTTTTCCACAAACGGAAGCATTGCCATTACGTTCATTAGCAACGGTAGGAGGGGCTTTGTGTGCAGCAGAGGAAGCATTAGAAAATAGGGTGTCAGGTAATTTAGCAGGTGGTACACATCATGCTTTCTATGATGCAGGTGAAGGATTTTGCGTTTTTAATGATTTTGCAGTCGTCATTATGAGTTTACTTTCCCAAAGAAAAGTAAAGCGAGTTGCAATTGTAGATTTGGATGTTCATCAAGGGAATGGGAACTCTGCAATGCTTAATTCTATGGAAAATGTGTTTGTATTCTCAATGCATGGAGAACATAACTATCCATTTATCAAGATTCCTTCAACTCTTGATGTAGCGTTACCCGATAATGCCGATGATGATACTGTTTTATCCTTATTGTATGATAATTTTAAGCATGTTTTGGCATTTGAACCTGACATAATTCTTTATCAGCATGGATCTGATATGCTAAAAGAAGATGCCTTCGGAAGATTATCCATGACCTTACATGGTTTAGCGCAAAGAGACAATTTTGTGTTCAGTGAAGCAAAACAAAGAGGTATTCCAATTTCATTAGGGCAGGGTGGCGGCTACGCGAAGCCGATTGAGATAACTGTAGAAGCTCATATTCAGACATATTCAATATTGAAAGAAGTCTATGCGCTTGTATAAGATATTCCTACTGCTCTTTTTCGCAGCCTATGCTCTGCTTCAATTAAGTACTATAGCGAGTGCTCAGACTGCCGAGCCGATTATTTTACAATACGCAGATAGCTTAATTGGTAGGGAAACAAGTTTAGGTGCCGAGCGAGAACTCGTTGGAAATGTACATCTTAGACAAGGTAATGTTTATGTGTGGTGTGATAATGCCATTCAATATTTGGCTGAAAACAGAGCCGTTCTCATAGGTAATGTGAAAATTGTACAAGGTACAGTCACCATGACCGGACCACGTGCAGATTACAATGGTAATCTGAAACTTGCATTTGGAACTCAGGGTGTAAAAATCGTTGACCGCACAACTGTGCTCACAGCAGAGCAAGGTATTTATTCTATGAAAAATTACGTCGCAGAGTTTTACAATAATGTACAATTAGAGGATGACACTGTACTAATTACAGCAGACACCATACAATACGAAAGGCGCACTCGCAATAGTTTTGCACAAGGAAAAGTGATTGTTAAAGGTAAGCAATCAAATGTCTTACTTGCCGGAGATTCTGCTTTTCATTATCCTGCTCAACATTATTCATTAATCAAAGGCAAACCCTTTTTATTGAAAGTAGATACAATAATTGTAACTGCGAATAAAGATTCTCTAATGCACCGGACAAACGATTCGCTTCAAGCAATGCCAATACTGCGCTTTGACAGTTCTATAGTCGTTGCAGAAAAATTAGAAGCATTTCGCCAATATAAAGACACTTATATTGCACAAGACAGCGTGGAAATGATACGTGGAGAGTTAAGGATGAAATCTCAATTGGCAATTTTTGACAATCGAAACGAAAGAATATCACTGTATAAATCTCCGGTAGTATGGAACGATTCTACGCAAATAATAGCTGACTCAATCATTGTATCGATGAAAAACAAGCATCTTCATCAAATTCAAGCATTTGGTAATGCCTTCTCATCATCTCGTGACGACACGTCATACGCTTCACGTATTAATCAACTGAGTGGGCAGTTTATAAAAGTAATGGTAACTGATGATAGCGTACGCACAATATTCAGTCGCGGCGACGCAAAAAGTTTGTACTACATGGACACTGACGGTCAGCCCGATGGTGCTGCACGCAACAGTGCTGACAGTATTAGCATAGAGATAGAAAAAAATAAACCCGAGATTATACATTGGTTAGGAGCCGTCGTCGGCGATGTATTTCCGGAAACAGTCATAGCTGATAAAGAAAATGACTATGCATTACCGGGATTCCGCCGAAGAGACGACAAACCCAAAAAGGATCTCTTACTAATTCGCTTGTTCTCTCGTCAAAGAAGCAATAATTTTAAGAAGGATAATCACAGTGACAATATCGAAGCGTTTCGCAAATAATATCTGTACGATTGTAGCAGCGTTCGCGATTTGTGGTCTTTACGGATGCGGTATAGCGCAAGAACACTATGATGCTGCCCTGAAAAGCCGTGATTCACTAAAGGTTGTTGTTAACGATCTTATTGGCAAGAATGAACGTTTGACCAAAAGCAATAACGAAAAAGAATCATCGTTGACTCATGTGAACTCAGACCTTGAAAAATTGCAAGGAGAATTTGCTGAACTCAAGAGCCGCTATCAACAATTATCTACGAATTCGACTGAGGACAATGCAAATTTGAATGCTCAATTGGATGAAGTGCGAAAAGATTTAGCTTTACGAGAAAAGAGGGTCAAACTTCTGGAAAAAAAGATTAAAGAACGCGACTCAGTTATGACATCTTTGCGCGATAACATACAAAAAGCTTTGATTGGACTCAACAATAATGGTTTGGAAGTACATATCAAAGAGGGAAAGGTTTATGTTTCATTATCGAATAAATTATTGTTTAAATCAGGTAGCACCGACATAGACAAAAAAGGGCAAGAGGCATTACTGTTTATTGCTGGTGTATTAAATACGCAAGATGATATTACAATAACCATTGAAGGTCATACAGACAATCAGCAAGTGCGAGGAAATCAGCGTTTTTCAGACAATTGGGATTTGAGTGTTCTGCGCTCTACGGAAGTTGCGCGATATTTAACCACAATGGGCGGCGTGGATGCAAAGAGAATCATTGCAGCCGGCAGAAGTGAATATTTTCCGGCAATAAGCGGTGATAATAATGAAGCACGTGCAGCAAACAGACGAACAGAAATAATAATTACTCCGCGTTTAGACGCTATAATGGAAGCAATTAAATAATAAGGATTTACACATGACTATCAGACCAAGATTTCCCGATCAAGATTATATATTTTTAGTGAAAAGTCCTCATAGACCCGGTTCACTCGGCTTTTTACTTTCAGTGCTCGGTGCCGAAGGTGCTTTGGTGGGCGATATAAAAACTTTATTCATAGGTAAAGAAAGTTCTTTTCGCGAGATAACAGTTTCAGTCTTTGACAATGAACATTTAGAAAAAATTAAAAGAGCATTATTGGAAAGAACAAAGGTCGAAATTGTTGAGATACGTGATATAGTATTTGAGCGACATAAAGGCGGAAAAATTCGAACATCCAGAGTAAAAAATCTCGATAAACCGGAAGATTTACGATATATTTATACGCCCGGTGTTGCTCGAGTATGCAAAAAGATTCAAGAGGAACCCGAAACAGCATTGATTTATACGAATATCAGTAATAGTGTAGGCATATTTACAAATGGAACCCGTGTATTAGGGCTTGGAGATATTGGACCGCGAGCAGCTATGCCGGTAATGGAGGGGAAATCAGTACTTTATGATCAATTTGTTGGGATTAGTGCTACACCTATTTTAATTAATACCAAAGATCCTATTGAATTTGTTGATATTGTTGAAAAAATAGCACCGACATTTGGTGGGATACATTTAGAAGATATTCGCACACCTGATTGTTTTTATATTGAATCGGAGTTAATTCGTCGTTTGGGGCAGCCGGTAATGCATGATGATCAGCATGGTACAGCCACAGTTCTCTTGGCTGCTGTTATCTCCGCATTACGTTCAACAGGACAGGAAGAAAACTCTCGACTGATTTTTGGTCAATTAGGACTTGGAGCTGCCGGTTTTGGTATTGCTAAATTACTGATTGATTATGGCTTTTCCGTCATTGGTTTTGATCCGAGTGAAGATGCAAGAAAGCGTTTGATTGAATATGGAGGGAAAGAAGGAACTATTGATTTCATCATGGAACAAGCCAATGTTATTATTGCAACGACAGGTGTAGTGGGTTTGATTACGAAGTCTATGGTAAAAAAGGGACAGATAATTCTTTCTTTATCCAATCCCGTACCTGAAATATTGCCCGATGATGCTTTAGATGCAGGTGCTGCTTACGCTGCAGATGGACAAAGCGTAAATAATGCTTTGGCATTTCCGGGGCTATTTAAAGCAGCTCTTTCTGTAAAAGCCAAAGAGATATCCAGTCAAATGAAAATAGCGGCAGCACAGGCAATAGCAGATTTAGCTCGACCGGGTGAGCTCGTTCCCAGTATTTTTCATTCAAAGGTTCATGATAAAGTTATAGAAAAAGTCATGGGTTTATTTTAATATTTGCATATTTATTCTTTTATCAACATGACATTTCTGAATCCGCTAGTTCTCCTTGGTTTGATTGCATCATCAGTGCCTTTGCTGTTGCATTTGTTTTCTATACGAAAATCCAAAACCGTAGAATTCAGCTCACTTCGATTTCTTAAAGAGTTACAAAAGACAAGTATTAAGAAATTTAAAGTCAAACGTATTTTGTTACTCATTCTGCGAACATTGATTATTACATTTATAGTACTTGCATTTTCTCGACCAACAATTCAAACATCACTTCCAATTTTGGGAACTCATGCAAAAACAAGTGCAGTCATAATTATTGACAACTCTGCAAGCATGAATATATCAGACGGAAAAGGTAATAGGCTCAACAGAGCAAAAAATGTAGCGTTATCAATTATTGATGCTTTGCGGGAAGGTGATGATGTTTCGATAATTACTGCAAATACAATTATGGATAATATGCCTGCACCGGTATCAACCAATTTTGCGCTTGTCAGGCAAGAAATTGATAAAATTCAGCCCATACCCAATCGTTTCCCATTACGCAGTTCGCTCTCACATGCTTCTTCGCTTTTACATCAATCCCAAAATCTGGCAAAAGAAGTGTATATCTTAACCGATGCTCAAGTTAATGTTGTTGGGGAAAAAACCGATTCTTTACTTAATTTCGACAGGAGCATTGGAGTATTCGTTCTCCCAATCGGAAATTCATCCGAAAAAATTGGAGAAAATGTTTCAATTGATTCAGTAAGAATCCTTACGAACTTTGTGCATAAGGATTCCCCTGTGGAAATAGAGGCACTTATACGCAATGACACAGACGAGGAAATACAAGGAATTGTCGTCAGTTGCCATTTTAACACAAAAAGAGTTGCTCAAAAATCTGTTGATTTAGCCAAAAATGAAAAACGAGCAATCACTTTTTCTGCAATACCCAATGATGATGGAGTAATACAAGGAATTATAGAACTCGAAAATGATGTTTTTTTGACAGATAACAAAAGATATTTTTCTATTAATGTACCATCTCCACCTACCGTCGCTCTAATTGGTTCACAACAAAACGCCGGATTTGTTGATATTGCATTGTTTACCGGTGAAAGAGCTATGAACTCTTTGCATAGAATCCCCCAGTTGTTTTCGCCATTATCAGCGACGACAATGGATTGGGATAATATTCATACGGTAATAGTCACCGATTACATAAGTGATAGAACTACAGAAGCACGCTTAAGACAGTTTGTTGAAGAGGGAGGAGGAATCTTGTACTTTGCAGATGCAAAGACTACTCAACAACAAATTAACTCTCAATTACAGCTATTGGGGTTTGATGGAATAAACGAAGTAACGGCACAAAAAAATCAGTCATTAAATGTGACTTTGTTTGATTACAAACATCCATTATTCAGTGGTATTGTCAAATCTACAAAAGATAAAGCGGTATTATCTTTAGGGGAACAAAATATTCAAAGAGCGAGAATAAGTAATGGGGGAACAGCAATCGTATCTATCACAGAAGGTTCAATTATTTCAGAAAAAAAAGTAGGAAAAGGGAAGTTACTATTTTGCGGGTTGCCACCAACTTTGGAATGGAGTAACTTTATACAATTACCAATTTTCCCTGCTTTTATAGTCAGAAGCGTGCAATATTTATCACAAACAGACATTAAAGGTAAATCTTATCTCGTTGATGATAACATTCTTTTAAGATTACCAAAAAAACACGCTATGGGCGGAACATTTTCCATTACGGATCCGAATGGAATGAAACAAAATTATTCTACTGTGCAATATCCTTCAGGTGCTGTAATTCCCTTTGGTATTGCTAAGGTTCCGGGTGCATATTCCGTTTTATCAAATGGCAATCCGGTTACTGGGTTTGCTATCAACCCCCCGTCGAATGAAGGTCGTCTTGCATTTATGGATACAGAATCACTTGAAAAAGTTGTAAAAAGCTATTGTGATCCTGATGCATCAGTTGCTCTTATTGATGAATCTTCGAATATTGCAAAAAATGTCGCAATGGCACGTACAGGTTCTGAACTGTGGAAAGCATGTCTTGCATGTGCTATCGTGTGTGCTCTCTTAGAAATGATTGTTGCACGAACGACGAAAAATGATATGAATGGAGAAATTGCCTCATGAGTAATGCAGAGATATTGCCACATGAACACAGACAAAAGCTCATTCGAGATATTGAAAGTCTGCGACAACAACTCAGGTGCTGCTTAGAGGAATGGTTTCACATTACACAAGTGAAAAAGAAGGAATTACTCGAACTATACGACTCGTATTTCCGTGAGCAAGAAATAATAATTCAAAAAAAATCCCTCGAATTATCAATTTTACAGCGAAGAGTCGAATTATTCATGATTAAAATTCATCGCGGTGAAAAACTGACAAACGAGGTCATTCATTCTATCAATTATTTAGTTGATAAAGAATATGCACTTCTCAATGAACGTATGAATGATATATTTTCACCGAACACGAAGCAAGTCCATAATGATAATACACACGAGTCCGAAATTCCCAAACTTTATAGAGTATTAGCAAAAAAACTACATCCTGATTACAATACCGAGACAGATTACACAAAAAAACTATGGGAAAGTACTCAGAATGCCTATAAGAACAAAGATATAAGAATTCTACAATCTCTTTATGAAGTAATCATTGGTAAAGAAGAAGTAAATCATAATGTTATGGATACAGAATTGTCACTGGAAGCACTTGAACAACAAAAGCTCAAACTTGAGAATAAACTTGTGTATGAAACAAAAAAACTAAAAAAAATTCTCTCACAAGAGCCTTTTACTTTAGAAAAACAACTTAATGATGAAATATGGATTTCTTTTCATAGACTTGTACTTCAGAAGGAAATTGACAACATTGATGGCGAATTACAACTTAACCATGAGCGGTACAAAAGTATCGTAGGGGAGAAGTATTCATCAGTCCAAGAACAGAATAAAGAAACAATCCTTTTTGAACAAAAATTTTCCGACACAACCTATTTTGGTCAAAGATAAATTATGAAAAAGTTTACAATAGAACAAACAGATGCGCAGCTTTTGGATACAATTGCGGATATTCGTTATCATCTTCATTTTGAAAGAGCTTCTCAACATTTAGTCCGCATTATCATGGAAATAGATAAATGTCACGAAGCTTTTCTGAAGGTAAGCATGCCCGTTTGGATACCCGGCAGTTACAAGGTTCGTGATATGAATCAGCATCAAGGTAATGTTATATGCAAAGATCTTGCCGGTAATAAACTTCCTATGAAATGGTTAACCAAAAACACTCTTGAAATCAATACAACATCAACTAATTCTGTCATCATCGAATATGTTTATTTTGCAAACGATCTTGGTGTTAGGACTTCGCATATCAATAGACATCATGCGTTTTTAGTACCTGCTGCATGCTTAATGTTTGTTGAAAATCGTGAAGAAGAAATTCATCACGTATATTTCTATCATGACCAATCGCAATGGAAAAATCTCACGACATCGTTATCGCCTGTAAAGCCAAACTTAGAGGACAATAATCCAATAATATGTGGTGCTTTATCATATCACATACTAGCTGATTCACCAATAGAAATTGGCAATCATAAAAAGACGATATTTATTCATCATGATAAAATTCATGAAGTTGCAATTATTTCGCATTATGATTGTGATATTAATCGCCTTACAGATGATATTAAAAAAATCGTAGAATCTCAACATAAATTTTGGGGTGAATTGCCGTATGATCGCTATACCTTTATGTTATTGGTTGCAGATGGTCAAAGAGGTGGATTAGAACATTTACGTTGTAATGTCAGCGCAGCCGATCCGCAAATGTTTTCTGATATTACATATTACCAATCCGTACTTGGTTTATTAAGTCATGAATTCTTCCATACTTGGAACATCAAGCGCATAAGACCGATTGAGTATGGACCTTTCAATTATCATGAAGAGAACTATTCTTCGATGCTTTGGCTTGCTGAAGGTGCTACATCGTATTATGATGATGTTCTTTTATATAGAGCAGGTTTGATAACACAAGAAGAATTTCTAAGTATAGGTCTATCATCAAATCTCCGTATGTTAGACAATGTACAGGGGCGATTTGTTATGTCAGTGAAAGACAGCAGTTATCTAGCTTGGATTAAGTTATATTCGATGAGTCCTGATGCAAATAATAGATTCCCATCGTATTATTTAAAAGGTGGAGTAATATTTTTACTGCTTGATTTACATATCTTTAGCAAGACTGAAGGGCAAAAAAGCACCGATGATGTTATGCGTGAGCTCTGGCGAATGTATAAATCCAATCCTGAAAATGGAATCACAGAAGAACAGTTTTTAGAAGCTATAAAATCCTCTACCGGTTTAGATTGTTCCGATGTGTTACTCTCATGGCTCAATGG
>JAFLBY010000077.1 GCA_017302855.1 Candidatus Kapaibacterium sp. | reverse complement strand
TTATACCATACACCATCGGGATAGACCATAATGACAGGAGCAAATTTGCAATTACCGGTACAATGTACTTTCGATTGAACTATACTCTGTTTATATTTTTACTGTTTAATTTTTCTTTTAAAATATACCAGAGTGCTTCACTGCCATGTTTTGAACATGATTTGCCTTCGCAGACTAGTATATGATAATTCAAATTTTTAATATCCGGTGCGCTCATAGTGTTGTTCCTTTATTATTCATCATCGCCCCATAATGTTTTCGGTGTATAAATATTGCGTAACATTCCCAATGAACGCGACACCATATTCCATGAAGGAATATCGAATTCGATATGTGCCACCGCACATGTGGGTAAATGCGAGATTGGCGCATCGGTACAATATTGCACCAATAATGTTTGTATGGGATTATGCCCTACGATCCATGCCGTAGAATGAACATCATCAATAGCAGTAATAACCGATAAATATTGAGCAAGTGTACTTTCATATAAAGAATGATTTTGTATGATTGCATTACTATCATAACCGACTTTTTCTGCAAGGAAGCGCGCTGTGGTCAAAGCACGATTTGCATCGCTTGAATAGACAATGTCCGGCACAATATTCAAAGATTTCAAATATGTACCCATCTTTGGCGCTGCATGCAAACCGCGTTGATTGAGGGGGCGACTGAAATCTGTCCATTCGGGGTTGCTCCAATCCGATTTGGCATGACGTATCACATATAATTGTTTCATAGATTCCTAGTTTTTATGCAAAAATACGCCTTAGCGATACAATGCTTGCCCAATAGCAGGCATCGTCCAGAGCAATAATCAATACCAAACATCGTAAATTGCGCCATAACTTCATTCTTTTTTCATTCATATTGTCATAGAATCACATGAACTATCTAACTATAAGTGTCGAAAAAAAAGAGAATTACAGCATAATTACTCTTAATCGTCCCGATAAGTTGAACGCTCTTAATGCCACTCTTCTCGAAGAATTATATTCTGCTGTCATCGCCATCAAAGAAGATGCAGACATCCGTGCCGTTATCATTACGGGTGCAGGACCAAAGGCATTTGCAGCCGGAGCGGACATAGCGCAATTACATACATGTGATACTGCTACAGGGTCAATTTTTGCAGGTAAAGGACAGGAAGTGTTTACTGCAATTGAGAAATTGGGGAAACCCGTTATTGCTGCGGTGAATGGTTTTGCTCTTGGTGGCGGGTGCGAACTTGCTTTGGCTTGCCATATTCGTTATTGTTCCGAAAATGCCAAGTTTGGTCAACCGGAAGTAAATTTAGGTATTATTCCCGGGTATGGCGGCACACAGCGGCTCACACGCTTAGTAGGAACAGCAAAATCCGCTGAAATGATACTTTCAGGAAATATTATTGGTGCTGACGAAGCCCGTACTATTGGTTTAGTCAATGCTGTGTTTTCTCAAGAACATTTAATGGTAGAAACAGAAAATTTTGTCAAAACAGTTGCTTCAAAAGCACCACTTGCCGTCAATGCTGCGCTGGAATGTATTATTGCCGTTGCTGATATGTCAGAACAAGAAGGCATGGAATATGAGGCAAAAACATTCGGTGTAATATGCGGAACTGACGATTTTTATGAAGGTACAAAAGCATTTTTAGAAAAAAGACCGGCAGTGTTTCAGGGGAAATAGATTAAACGACATGAGTGTATAAATATATTATAGAACACGACAACATATTTATATCTCTTTTTTTTCCTCAGATTATTGTTTATCACTTTATACAAACAAAATGCGATGGAAAACATGTTTAGGGATTTTTTTTTAATGAGCAACTTGATGATTGGACAAAATTGCTATACTACTCAAGATTCCATCTTATGGCTGAGCTTCCGCATTGGTAAATGCAGGGCTTGGATTTATTGCATATACTTGAAATTGATATAATCAGGGACGGATACATATCCGTCCCTGATTATATATTATGCCGACAATTTCCTGTGATTTTCATTGCGCACAATTGTGCCATCGCGCAATTCGATAATATGGTCACAATCAGAAATAGATGATGGACGGTGAGCAATAATTAGCATCGTAACACCAGCAAATTCCTCGCGAATAGTTTGCTGAATAATTGCATCAGTTTTTACATCCACACTTGCTGTTGCTTCGTCCATAACTATAATACGAGCATCCGTTAAAATAGCCCGAGCCAAACATAATAATTGCCTTTGTCCTTGGCTGAAATTATAGCCATTTTCTTGCACGGGCGCATAAATCCCGCCCATTGCTTCGATAGTTTCCCATAAATGCACGCGCTCAAGCGCACGCTTCACCGCTTTGTCATCGGCTATGCCGAAACGATCAAGATTACTGCGCACTGTTCCAATAAACAAAGTAGGATCTTGCGGAATTATCGCCATCGAACGGCGTAATTGTTCCAAGGGAATAGAAGCAATATTCACACCATCAATTTCAATAAATCCGGACGATAAAGGAATAAATCGGAATAATGTCTGAAAAATTGTCGTTTTTCCGGAACCGGTTCTGCCGATAATGCCAATGCGAGTTCCACCGCGTATTGTGCAAGAAAAACCTTTCAACACATCCGGTAAATTATCCGCATACCGTGCTCTGACATTATGAAAGACAATATCGCCGCGCCCAATAATAAATGCAGATTGCACAGGTTTTGCAGTTGTGGATGCTTCTGGTTCTAATGTACCATAATAGCGTAAACGCTCTGCCGATGTCATTTTTGATTCGACTTCGCTGAATGAACGTACCGACCAATTAAGATATTGCCAAAAACTTAAAGAATATGTAAGTGCAATACCGGCAGTGCCTGCTGACATTCCATTATTTTTTACAGCCATAACAACCCCTATTGCAGTGGTGATGCTAATTATACCGCCAATAATAGGTACACGCGAGGAAAACCAACGATTTAGCATAATACTTCCCCAAAACATTCTATTATAATTTGTGAGAATATCATAAAATTGTTCTGTAAAATATTGCTCTTTTTTAAATGCATGAATAACAGTAATACCCGTAAGAACTTCCTTAAATTGTGCATAGCGAAATGACCGTGCAATAGATTCCATTCGTTTTGCTTCTCGCGCACTGCGACGATAATCTTTTTGCACAATATAATACCAGAACAATGCAGGAACGGCGCATAACACTACGATAGGTGCAAGAGAGAAAATAACAAGTAATGCACCAAGTGATTTTGTGACATTACGAGCAATTTCTTCTACATTATTAGCCATTTCTTCGGTATTGCTCACATCGCGAGAAAAGCGATTTAATATTCGTCCCATCGGAGTGGTATCAAAAAAACGTAACGGTGCCTTCATTACTGCATACAAGGTACGATCATGTAATTGCTGTGCGGCGGCAAGACCTCTTTTCATCCAGAAATATTTTTCCCAGAACCACCCCAACATGACCAAAACACCAAACACACCATAGATACCGACTGCCATCAAAGGTGTAATGGAAAGATGTATTCCGAATATTGTTTTTCCTGACGAAACAATATCCGTCCAAATTCCTAACCATGATGTTTGAATAATCGGCAAAACAGTTGCAGCAATGCACCCCAAAAGCAAAGCACCAAGAATAAATGGACGAAGCCGTTGATTTTCTCCTCCTAAATCTCGTGCATACTCTTTATATACGCCCGAATGAATTGCACCAAATTCACGATCTTCTTCCTCAATTAATTTCCCATCATATTCATTTTCTTGTGCATCCCGTTTAGGCGATTCATGTGCATGAATAATATCATCATGAATATGTTGCGAATAAAATGCAACAAATTCCGGAGAATCAGCCACTATTTCTTGAAAATTTCCTTGGGCAAGTATCTCGCCTTTTTCCATATAGATAATTTTATCGAAACGCTCCAAATGCGCCAAACGATGTGTAGCTATAATACGAGTAGTATTGCTCCAACGCCCAAAAAGTAATGTATTGCACAGCAGTGTTTCTGTTCTTGTGTCCACAGCAGCAAGCGGGTCATCGAGAATTATAACATTGGGATGTTTTGCAACGGCTCGAGCAAGGCAAAGACGAGTTTTTTGACCACCCGATAAATTCACACCTCGTTCACCGATTTCGGTCTCAAGACCTGCTGCCATTGATGCAATATCATCCGTTAAAGCACAATCATGAAGTATGGCGTTAAAATCGTGTTCTTCGGCAAGCACATCATCTAATGATTCACCAAAAACAATATTATCACGTAAAGTGCCATTCATCACAAAAGCTTCTTGGGGCACATAGGCTGTGCGACAACTATAGCCGTAAGGCACACCTGTATAAGTGACAGAACCACTCATATCCGTGTCTCCCAAAATACTTAAGAGCAGTGTTGATTTTCCCGCACCTACTTCGCCAACGATAGCCACACTTTCTCCGGCGGCAATGCGAATATTTACATTTTTTATCGCTTTACTACGATTATAATGAACGCTCACATTGTGAACATTTATGCTAACAGGCATATTTTTTGGCATTTCCGGCATCCGTTCAAAGGGTTGGGTTGCACGCGAAAAATAAGAATGTAAACGTAAAGCAGAAACTCTGGCTTGCGCAATCATCGAAATAATATGGGCAACCATTCCAAAAGGAAATTCGAGCATAATAAACAATGAAAGACAGGCAAAAACCACCGGAGCCGTTAATGTATTACCCATCAATACATAACTTCCGAAGCCGACAAAAGCAACTAAAGTTGATGTGCAAATAAAGACAACGCTCGATAATGCACTCGTCGTAGCAAGCCGCATTCTTGCATTAAGTTCTTTACTTCGTACTTTTTCTACTTCTTGCACAGCACTTTTTTCCCATGCAAAATATTTCAATACCCGAATACCATGTAATAATTGTGTCATAAGAGTCACTCGCTCATCTCTGTATTCTAATAATTCATGATCCAAGCGCGTAAACCGCTGCGCCAGCGCACGAGAGAATGGTGAAATAAGCACTAAAGCAGCCAAAGAGAATAAAGCAGCAGCGCCTAAATATGACCAAAGCATAACAAGCACACTTATTGTTACGATGGAGCAATATATTGAATCAGGCACAAAAAATGAACTTTCTGCCATTTGCTCTGTATCGCTGCCCAAATGATTGACAATATCTCCGGAAGGCATTGCCAAACGCTCTGAGCGTGTCAGCATAAGGGACTGTTCAAATACTCGACGATTTAATCCATTAATAATGCGGGCATGCGTCATTAGCTTAAAATAATAACCATGTTGTGTTAAAATGCCATCGGCAATGCCGGCAACACCCAATAATCCTGCATATATATATGTCATTGTTAATGTAATAGTTACATCTCCGAATGATGCAATCAATTCATGGAGAAAATATGGTGTGGCAAGTCCGGTGCCCACAGTCAATAATGGAAATAGAATTGACAAATATGCAGAAAAACCGGCAGAAAAATAGGTGCGAATAATAAATGAAACCGGATTTTTTGTTTTCACACTCAAAAATGGTTGCGATGTTGGCTTCGGATATAATTCCTTCGGCGTCGGTGGAATATCTTTTTCTTCCAAATGCCTTCGTCTTCCTAATCGAATGACGGGAGTAATTTGCCCGAAAATAATTTTTTGTACTATTGGAAAGCGCATTGTATTTCTTTTCTGAAGTATGGTAAAAAAAAGAGCCTATCATGTGTAAAATACATGATAAAAATAGTATTCACCCATAACATAAAATTTATCTATGTATGATGAAATTACAATAAATACTCTATCACATCGAAGACAGTAAATATCTTACAATGGATTTAGTGTTCATTAAAAAATGTTAAATCAAGAAATGTAAAGCGTTTGCCGATGTAGTGACGACCGAGATAAAAAGAGGCGCGATATGAAGAGGGAAATTCGGAGGAAATCTGCTCAATTCATCGTCGTTTGTTTTTACATGCCATGACGCTTTGTCTTGTGTCTTCTGTTGTGCTCATAGTAAACTCCTTTGTTGGAATGAAGAACCGCCTTTGGCAAGCCATCACAATGGGAGCCAGCGGACGAATCCATGAATATATAATGTTTGTTTTTTTTCACATTGTCAAGAAAATGCAACACTTTTTTAATAATCTCACACTTTGGATGTGGAAAGTATGCTAATTTTCTTGGGAATGATAATAACACAAACAAATTCATGCCAAATTTTTGATGTTCAAAAAACGGAGATGCCATTGTTATGCGTTGATGTTGCCAACAATATATTGCCGAAGAAACCGCTCAAGTGGAGGTATGACTTTGTCTGTGCTGAGCGTCCGAATGGGGTTGCCGTTCTCGGTTTCTACGGCAGCAAATGGAACATTCCGGGCTGCCCACAGTTGCGTATTGTGTTTTTCTCCGATATACAGACCAAAAACAGGTTTGCCAAAAGCCGAACAACAATGTATGAATGATGTATCAACGGTAAAAAGAAAATCTGTATTTCGTACCAAAGCAGCGGTGTGAAGAAAATTCTTTGACGGCTGCACAATGACACAACGTTCTTGTGATAGATCGTGAAAACATTGTTTTGCCTCCTTGATATTGTCCTCCATTGCAATAATCAACAATGTGTGGTGGGGCAGCATAGTGAGCAATAATTCAGCCACAGCACAATACCCTTCATTATGCCATTGTTTTTTTTCATGAATTAATGAATAGTTTATGATACAATACTGCTGAGTATTAAGAGAGGAAATAATGTGGTTCTCATAGTCTAATGCAGACTGTGGTAAAGTCATCGAATATGGCAATGAATTTTTCTCTTGATCCGATAGTTGAATGCCAAAGACTTCTTCCACCAGAGCAATATATATATCGGTCACACTTTGAGGATTAGGAATAGGATTTGCTTGAAAAGAAAAAAGTGGGGAGTATTTTTTTCCGTGAAAAGGTGTAACGCGAATAGAATGGTAGCCACCTATTTTCCATGCACGTATTGCCCACTCGGATATATGTATCCAATTAAGAACAAAAATGATATTATAGTCATTGACACGTAATTTTTTCCAATCTTCTTCGGTATAAATAATATGAACAGCATTAATATCCGGATCGGCAGTAAACACAATTGCATTTCTCTCAATAGTAACAATGTCTATTGTCACAGTAGGAGAAATACGCTTTAATAATCTAATGACCGGCAATATGGTAATAGAATCACCAAGACCTCCAGCCGGACAAATTGCAATGTTTCGAATTGTATGTGGATTTAGCGGTATTGGCTGTGACCACGTCCCCCATATAAGCCGAATGAATGGACTCAATAATCGTATCATGAATTAACCTCTCCCCACATGGCTTGAATTGCCTCCACACAATCCGTAGTAGGTATATGTTCGATTTCTAATTTATCCGGAGCAACAAGAAACCTAAACGGCACATTAAATGGCATCCATTCATAAATGTATGTTGTCATTTCAGAATAAAAAGCAACTGTCGGTTTTTTGTATGCCGAAGCAATATGTACCAATGATGTATCGGGAGAAATAACCATTGCGGAACGGCTGACAACCGCACAAATATCAAGTATGTCATTGCTATTAAATATATAGTACTTGTCATGTGGCAATCCATGAAGTATTTTTTCTGCTTTTGGAACATCTTTTTCAATTGCAATAATGACTATGGGTACGGAAGAAAATGTTTCAGCAGTTTGCACTAATATTTCTCTGCTTTTTTCAATAGAAAATTCTCGGTATTCTCTGCCGGCAGAAATATTATAAACAATAAAAGGGCTGTGCAATGGTATCTGATGCGCCTCAAGGAATATATTGGCATTATTAATATTACTTTCACCTAACGGTATAGATATTGTGAGTGTATCGGCTATGTAATGCCAGCCAAAAACATCACAGACCATCCGTGCCTGTAATTCCGCCATCGTATATTTATCGCGTTGCAATGGTATATGTACATTAAAAAAAACATCATACAATGCTTTTCTTGCTTCAAAAAGAATTGTAATTTTTGAAGCATTTCTTCCTGCAAGAACATTTGCCAATAATCCTGCATAGGTAGTTTTAAATAAGACAAAACAAAACACGGCATCGTACTTATGTTTACGCACCTGTCGAATAAGTGCAATAATATCTGTAAGTGTTTTTTTATGAATAAATATATTTTTAAATTGAGGATTATGTCGAACAATATGGCAATTGTATTCAGAACAAATTACATCTATTTCAATACCGGGCATATTTTTATGCAATAAGTCCATTGCAGCCGTTGTCACAACCATATCGCCGATGGCATCATAGCGAAAAAGCAATATGCGCTTGATTTTTTCATTGTTTAAAGGAACGGTATGAGGTACATTACGAAGGAACAATCGTAAGAGAGCATAGGTAATTTTCCGATTTACGGATTCAACACTGCGGGAAAATCTGCGAAAGAAATGTTCTTTTGGCATAGCTGTTTATGAAGGATAAATAATACGCGCGGTAACGGTTGTGTCTGCCGGAGAAAATTTCAGAGCATTAGAAATTAGATTTTCAAAAATTTGTACGGTAAGCACATCATCGGTGTACGCATCGACAGGCGTACCTATCTGCTCATTTTTTAATGTGATTCCTTTAAGAATAGCCATTTCTGAGTATTGTTTGGTTAAAAGTTTTAAGAGCAAAGCAATATTGACAGGTTGTGGATTGACGGGTGTTTTACCGGATTCTAATTTATTTATATCAAGCAATTTAGTGACAATAGCAAGTGTTTTGTCGGCTGTTGATTGTATTGTTAAAAGACTTTCTTTAAGGTCTTCATCGGTGAGAATGTCAAAGTCTTCAACAAGAATTGTCGCATAACTGCGCAAACCGATGAGGGGGTTTTTCAAATCATGGGAAGCTATGCCGATAAATTCATTTTTCTCGCGATGTAATTCTTCCAATTGTGTGTGCTGTTGTTCTAGAAGAGCAAGTGCCTCATCTCTCTGTGCAAGTAATCCTGTGAGTTCTTCATTGCGCGTATGTTCAATTTCAGAAATAACACGTAATTTTTCTACTTCATGCAAGGCACTGAAATGGTTAAACTTTGTGTTGGCAGCTTCCTTTGTTCTTTGTGATTCCAACAAATAATATTGTTGAAAATGCCAAAGTGCTTTTTCCCATTGCTTTTCTTTTTCATATACTTCTGCTAAGTTCTGATGCACCGAACATTGCTCTTGCACGATGTGTAATTTTTGAGCGAGTTCCAATGATTTTTTGTAATAATCTATGGCATCTGAATAATTTTTCACACCGTATTCTATTTTTCCGCGTACATTTAACCCCGCAGCGACTGTGTGTTTATCGCCAACCTCTTCGCCTAATTCCAATGCTTGTTCAACGAATTTTGATGCCTCATCATAATCAGCGATATCACAGAATATGACTGATTTATTAAGTAAAGCAATAGCAATTCGTGGTTTGTCACCGATGCGTTTATTCAGTTCAATGGCTTGGTCTAATTCTTTGAGGGCTTGCTCATGTTTCTGTTGTTTTGACATTGTTATTGCTTTATTAGCAACAATAGCCGCTTGGAGTGCCATATTGCCTATTTCAATAGCAATTTTTTCTGCATCATCTTGGTATTCAAGGCATTTATCGTACTCCTCAAGATGAAAATAGACCAAACCAATATTTGTCAATGATTGTGCCGTGAGTTGATTGACACCCATTTTGCGTCGTAATTCCAATGCTTCAAGGTGGCTTTCTAAGGAATTGCTCCACAACCCCAAATTCATAAAACATGACCCCACATTGTTTAATGTGGTCGCAATTGACTCAATGATATTATGTTGTTTGTAATATGGAAGTGAGTTTTGAAAATACTGTAATGCCTCAGCGTATTCCCCTTCAAGATACATTGAACGTGCTATTGCGTTTTGAGCCGCATGATATACTACATCATCACCACTTTTTTCTGCATAGTCTAAAGATCGAAGTCCATATTGTTTTGCATGAATATTATCCCCTTTTGCAAAAGCCACAAACGATGCTGTGCGCCAAATTTTTGCCATGACTGCATCGCTAAATGAATGTTCGTGCAATACATCTGTCAATTGGTCCAATAGATTTTGCGATTGCTGCAAATCGCTATTGCATAATTTTTCTATTTGTTCTAAATAATCTGATATGTTGTGTACATCTATCATGCAAAAAAATATATGGTGCAGAAATTATTGTGCTTTGTACACAATAAAACTAAATGAATTTTGAACTGAATTTCCCATGAGATTATAGACACGTATTTGGAGGATACCGCCCACAAATTCATTAGCATTTGCAAAAACAGGCGCACCGCCTCCTAAGGGAGTCACCACAGTTGTATATGCAGCATTGGAGTATATCAATCCGGGCAATGTGATAGTATAATATCCGGCATTGCTCCAAGCAGATTCAAAATTTGGCGTACCATTGAGAACAAGTCCATTTGCTGTAACAGTACCGTAGCATACCGGAAGTGCATTGCGTTCACCTGCTGTCCCTGCGCCGTAACTTTTCGTTAACTCGCCCTTGACATTGACTTTACCATCGAAATACCCTGCGTAGGATGTTGCCGAAGAATTGGTCGAGATACCACGCACGGCAACAGCACTGTCACCTGTGACAGAACCACTTACACCCACACTTCGACGTCCCTGTCCTGTGCCGGAAACCCCTGTTCCGAAAGGACTTGTTGACTCTCCCCTCACTCCAATACTGGTTGCACCCGAGCCATTAGCCATACCACTGACTCCAATTCCGGAAGCACTGACACCATGCACACCGGCACCACTTCCGCTATGTGCACCGACCACACCGGCGCCATTACCATTCGTTGCCATATTATTTCCACGCACACCGGCAGCATTTACTCCGGCATTTGTTGCCATAATAATTCCGATTGCTCCTGACGCATTATCCGAAGAGGAGAATGACTCACCATGCAGCCCGGCTTGCATACCTGTATTGGAAGTATGAGTTCCAATCACACCAATGCCATTTGCGCTGTGTCCATGGACACCTGTACCATTCACTGTTGAACCATACACAGCATTGCCATTGCCCAAATGTTGTCCCCAGATACCATTGCCTTGCGCTGTTTTTGTATTATTAATGCCCACGACTGCGCTTGCATTGATTCCGGCTGAATCTTGGACAATAGAAGCCATAAAAGCTGATGCTGAATCTGACTTAGACAGGGTGACGGCTGCCATGCCCGGCAATCTGCCCGTTAAGGATATATGCTGACCTAAAATTCCTATACTGTCGGTACTGCGTCCCATCACCCCAACACCACGCAAAGCCGAACCGAATACCCCTGCGCCGCGCCCTGCATGATGTCCCCACACTCCCGAACCACGTCGCGCGGACGATGAGCGCACAACACCACTAATACCGGAAGCCCACAAGCCGGGATTATTAGCCGTAATGCTCCCTGAAAGTGCTGTGACACTATCACCGGTAGAAAGTGCTGTGGAACGAATGGTTGCCACATTGCCCGAGGTTGATGTATTGCGGGCTTCAACAGATGCTCCGGTGGCTGCATGTTCCACTTTCACTGTTGAACGTGAGCCCGCTGCTGCCAATGATATAAATTCTGCGGCATATCCCGTGCCGGCGGCTTGAGAAAACAATGCGGGTCCAATGCCTTTACTTTCGGCATATAATGCAGGAGAATTGCTTGCAACGGTGGCTATCGTAAATTTTCCGGGAGTTCCATTACCAAGATGATTGATAGAAAAAGCGTCGCCGGGTTTATCATAATTAGCATTGAAAGGCAAGCGAAAACCACCACTGCCTGTTGCTGCTTTTGCCCACTCCAAACGTCCGCCGCCACTGGCATCAAATGTTAAAATATCACCGTCTTGAGGCATTAAACCGGCAGTATTTAACTTAATAGGTGTGATGCTGTTATCCATTAAATATTCACCCGAAATTGAACCGAAAGCCAAAGCTAATTTCACATTACCTGTGCCATCACGAGGTGTAAGATAAAATTGCGGGCTTCCTATGATTTTATTGACAATGTCTTGCCATGCAACCCCATTTTCGGTAGCAATTAATGCCTGCCCGGGCAGACCGCCGCGTTTACTTAATTTTTGATACGTGATTGAACTGTCGGGCACATTACCTGCCATGAAAGCGTATGGCACCGTCGTCATCTGAATACGTGGGGAAAGCTCACCCTCTGCCAATTGAATTGCCAACCAATAGGGGCGGTCAAATTGTAATCCGGCAATGGGGATAAATTCACCCAAATATGCATGGAATAATCCATTATCAAATGTGATGGTTTTGCTTTCTTCAAATATCTTATTGCCACCGGCAGAGGCATCATAAATACGCATAATACATGGCAATGTACCCTGCACCGGCTTACCTTCATTCATTGCAACACCCTGCACACTGATGCGCCCGGGTATTTGCGCCATTACTGTTTGTTGCAGCCCCGCCATCACAATCATTGCGGCAGCTATGTAGTATAAATTGATACGCATAACATTGATAAAGAAAAATGGAAAAAATGTCTATTCTTTAGGAGATTCCACCCATTCATGCACTTTGGCAATGCGATCAATGGCTTGCTCTAACTTCTTTAATTGCTCCGGTGCCGACATATCACCCAGATAATGCTTTACAGTCTTGCTTCTGTCTTTTGTTGCATACGTGACTATTGCCGATGGTGCATCGGACATTGCTCTGTCCTCATATTCATCTTTGAGTGTCGTGAACTGTATATCTTTGAACATACCGATAAGTGTGCGCACAGAATCTACCGGAACTTGTTTGCGTGATTCCCCCTCTTTAGACACAAATTGTGTGCCCATGAATTGCACATCCCCGCGACCTGTGACGGTAACGGTATAGACAGGACAAGTGCCAAAACAAGGCGTGCGCTGCATAATGATGCGCACATCGCTTATATCTTCTTGCACTGTCTGCTGCTCCTGATGTTTCACTGTGACGCAACCACTTACACAAGACATCACACAGACGAAAAAACTAACATATCGCATTATTTTCATTATCATTATTGAATAATTGTGGCAAAAATACTAAGTACATGAGCCATAAAACGTTTTTATGGAACTGTATCACCCTATTATCACAAGATTATTGATAGACGTAACCAAAGG
Source organism: Candidatus Kapaibacterium sp. (assembly GCA_017302855.1). Classification (GTDB taxonomy): domain Bacteria; phylum Bacteroidota; class Ignavibacteria; order Kapaibacteriales; family UBA961; genus UBA2353. The sequence continues at coordinate 2,362 of JAFLBY010000077.1, read as the reverse complement.
AGGCAATGCCGATATCGGCGCGAATCACTTATGCAAACATTGTCATAACACTTCGTAGATATTGAGTTATACCATATATCAAATTCAAGATCTTCACGCTAAAGGCAACTCAACAGAAAACACACTTCCTCCTTTTTGACCATCATGATACGTTATAGTACCCATAAAAATTTCTTCTGTAAGACGTTTAGTAATGGCAAGTCCCAGACCTGACGAAGATTCACCACCGGTCGGCACAGAAGATAAACGCTTGTAACGGCGAAACAAAAGCGGCTGTTCATCTTTACGAATGCCCGGTCCTTCATCTTCCACAGAAATCACAATGCTTTTATTATTGCTTGTACATGTCAGATATATTGTTGAATGCGGGGGTGAATATTTAATTGCATTCGAGATAATATTAGTCAGAATATCTGCAAGAGAATGTTCATCACCACGCAACATCAATGATATGTCACTAAGATTGGAGTGGATAGTCATATTTTTATTATTGGCTAACTCTCGCATTGTTTCCAGAGTCGCATAGAAAATTGGCACAGCATTAAATATGACGCTTTGATTATGGGTAAGTCGCTCTTCCACGGCATTAATGCTAAGAAAATATTGGATTTTTTCACTCATTTGTTGAGTTAATTGCGCAATTTTATCTAAACGTTGTTCACGTTCACCCATAGTGAGTTTATCATAATGATACTTGAAAATATCCACATTTGTCGCAATGGCAGCAAGGGGGTTTTTCAAATCATGTGTGGCTATGCCAAATAATTCATCACGCTGTTGATTAAGATAGGAAAGCCGTTGATTTTGATGCTGCACTTCCGCATGTAAATCAGTGATTGTTTGCAATGATTCTTGTAATTGTTCATTAATTTTTCTGCGTTCTTCAGCTTCTGTAAGTATTTGTTGGGAATAAAGAAATGTTTCAATTCTGGATTGCAACATATAACGATTTGCAATATTGCACAGTATAAGTGATATGACAACAATATTGGCAACTTCTCGATATTCACTACCAAAAAATTCCATGGTTTTGGCATCAAGAGTAAAAAGTGCAAACACCCAAATATTCCACAATATCAATGTCTTATAATGATAAAACAAAGTGGACAGCATCAATAATTCTTGAGCCACTAAACCCGCAAAACGTATGTCGAAATAGACCACATCATTTACATAACTTAGCATTGCCACACAGAATGTGATGAACAATACCCAACACGTAGAAAAAACTGCATGGAACGTTGTCAATTCTTTCTTGAGTATTTTTACTTTTGGTACAACAAAAAAATACACCGGCGATGCAAGTAACATCAGACCATGAATAATCCAGAATTTATGCGCGACCGTATCGGTGACATGATAGATATTAACAATATCCATTCCCAGAATAGAAAACAAGGTCAGCCAGATATTCGCATGAGCTAATCTGTGAGTTCTCTGTATATTGCTATAATCAAGCTCACGCACAAGTGCTTCGCGCAGTTCATGCGGCACTTTGTGCAGAGGCGATTGAAAGAATGTCCGTAAAGAAAAAGCCATAGTTCCGTGCAATAGAAAAACTCTTTTGTTCAAAGATACATCTTTTTGCTTGTTTAGGCATTCATCATAGGGTAAAAAGTGTAGGTGATTCTGCTGCAATCTTTGCTCGGCGTGTGCGGATATGAACCTCAATGGAAGCAACAGGTACGGACAAGCCGTTTATGTAACCCGATTCAATCAAGCTTAGTAAAACGATAATCACAATACTGCAAGCTAAGTTACCACAATCACCCCGCATACGGCAGTGCATTCACTGCTGCAACAACTGTGCGATGAAGTGATCGTTGAAGCTATATTGTGCAAAATCAGCATAAACATTCTTGCTACATAGTATTCTATTTGTTCAAGATACAGAATGGTTAACGGGATTCTCATGAAAGCTGTCACATATACGTTAGTAATAAGAGTTTACCGAAAACAGGCGGAAAGTTCCGTAATTTCGTTGTTAGATTCTTATAACAGACATAGAAACAGGCATAAATTTATGGCAAAAAACGACGCTACACAAGCCCTCGTTTCAGCGGGTTCACTACAAGAGATTATTCATCCGGTGAAGTATCATTTGGATGAATTTCAGACTTATTTCCGCAATAGCGTGCGCTCAAATGTATCCCTCCTTGATTTGATTGTGCGCTACATTGCGCGTCAAAAAGGCAAACGTGTGCGTCCGGCTTTGGTGTTCTTGGCGGCAGAACTTTGTGGCGGTATCACAGAGCGTTCCTACATTGGAGCAACAATGGTGGAATTATTACATACCGCAACTTTGGTACACGACGACGTGGTGGACGATGCCGAAGAGCGACGTGGCGTGGCATCCATCAAT
>JAFLBY010000076.1 GCA_017302855.1 Candidatus Kapaibacterium sp. | reverse complement strand
CTGAAAGTACGCGCAAGCCATATTCTCTTTAGCACAAATGCTAAAATGGACTCCGTTACTGCATCGCAAAAAGCAGACAGCGTGTTGGCTTTATTGAAAAAAGGTGCTTCCTTTGAACAAATGGCAAAAGAAAATTCCAATGACCCTTCCACTGCACAAAAAGGCGGATATATGGGGGCATATTACACTCGTTCCGAAGGTTTGGAAAGCATAAAAGAAACTGTAGTGCCGGAATTTGAGCGTGCTTTATTTGCTCTTAAAGATGGCACTTTCTCCGATAAAGTATGGACAGATTTCGGTTGTCATATTATTCGTCGTGATTCTACTATAATTCCTAATGTGGAAAAAGAAAGAGATTTTGTCAAAAAAGAATATAAACGATTATTTTTCCAAACAGACAAGGAACGTCACCTTGATTCTGTCCGCAAAGCATTTGGATATACATTAAATACGCAGTCTTTTGCTTCATTATTACGCACTATTGATACAACAAAAACAGCAAGCGACACAACATGGTCAAAAAACGTAGGCACTGCACTGCGTGCTTTACCTCTTTATGCTACTCCTTCAATGAAATATTCCGTCGGTGCAATTACTGATTCTTTGCGCTCTCGTAAAGATTTACGTGGAACATTCCTCAATACTGCCGGTATTAAAAATGTAATCTATAAAATGTTCGATCAGCCCGTTATTGAAAAAATGACATCAGGTCTTGAAAATGAATATAGTGATTTTGCAATCTTGATGAAAGAGTTTCGCGACGGTATTATGTTATTCAAAGTCGAAGAAAATGAAGTATGGAGCAAATTGAAATTCGATTCCACACTAGCCCGCCAATTCTGGGAACCAAAGAAAAATTCTTATAATACTGATTTATCCTACGATATTACTGAAATATATGTAACGAATGATTCTCTTGCAAAATCCCTAAGAAAACGTATTGATGCCGGCGAAGTAATTGGCGATGTAGCTAAAGAATTTACTGAACGTCGTACTTTGAAAGATAAAAAAGGTGCACTTGGGCTTGTTTCAACAAAAACCAATAAATTAGCAAAAGCAATTTTGGAACAATTTAACCCAAATAAAAACGGCACAATAGTCGGTCCAATGGCGCATGATAAGGGATGGGTTATTGCGAGTGTTAATGATATTCAGCAGCCCCGTGTGAAAACATTTCAAGAAGCTATTCCCGATTTTGCCCCGGCTTTTCAAGATATGACTCAAAAACGTTTGACCGAAGAATGGATAAAACGTCTAAAATCTAAATTCAAAGTGGCTTTGAATCAGAAGAACTTAGATAAAATAATAAAAAAATAATACACCTCAATAATACTAATCCGGTGTGTATCAACCCAATATACACCGGATTCGCTTATCACTCAGCTCATTCATCACCTCAATACTATTCTTTGGATTATGAAAAACGGATTAATGCTTAGTGTTACGACAATAATCGGATTACTTTTTATTCCATGGTTGAACATATACTCCCAAATGTCTGACACGAAGCAATTAGATAAAATAGTTGCCATTGTCGGAAAAGAAGTCGTGTTTGCCTCCGATGTGGAAGGGCGTGCCGCTGTGTTTGCCCAACAAAAAAAAGTTGATCCCAATAATCCTCAGTTCAAAAAACAAATATTAAATGATTTGGTTAATGAAAAGCTCATTATTACCAAAGCCATTGAAGACAGTGTTGAAGTTGCGCCCGAAGAAGTCAATCAACGTTTGGATTATACCATACAAAACCTTATACAGCAATATGGCAGTGAACGCCGTGTTGAAGATCTCTACGGTATGTCTATTGACCGATTAAAACGTAATTTCCGTGATGATATGCGCAAACAAATGATGGCGGAACGTTTGCAACAACAAAAATTCTTCGCTGTCAAATGCACTCCACGCGAAGTAGAAGAATTTTATCAACGCTATAAAGATTCCTTGCCGGTTGCGCCTGCCCAATTAGAGTTATCTCATATTGTTATTTATGTTAAACCATCGGCAGAAATACGTGAGGAAATTCGTCAAAAAGCAAATAAAATACGTGATTCGATAATCAAAGGCGGTGATTTTGCCGATTTTGCTAAACGTTACAGCGCAGATGCGATGTCCGCTGTTGTCGGCGGTGAAGTGGGGTGGGTGGAAAAAGGTAAATTCGTTGCCGAATATGAAAAAGCGGCTTTTGCTTTACAGCACGGAGAAATTTCTGCTCCCATCGAGTCACCGTTTGGTTATCATGTGATTCAATTAAATGATAAGCGTTTGAATGCCACCAATACCCGTCATATTCTTTTTAAACTTGGCGGCTCCAATGATGATAATCAGCGTGTGAAAGATACATTGCTCGCTTTGAAACAAAAAATCATTGCCGGTGCTCCTTTCGATGATATGGCGCGTCGTTACTCTGAAGAAAAAGAAACGCAAGGTTTTGGCGGTGCTATGGGTTCCATGGATGCTTCACGTCTGGGTGCTGATTTAAAATCTGTGCTGGATGGCTTACCCGATGGCGGAGTGACAGACCCCTTGCCGTATGCTTCTGACCCAACAAAACCGGCTTTTCATATTGTCTGGAAAAAAAGAACCATTGCAGAACACAAATTCACATTAGAAACCGATGATAAACACCTGGAAAAAATGGCTGTGAATTTCAAACAAACACGTATGTTTGAGGAATGGATAAAAGAATTACGCGCTAATCTTTATTGGGAAATCAAATAATTATTACTCAAAAGGTATTGAACACTTCGTATGAAAGCTGATTTTCTTCCATATCATCACCGTGACAGGGAATTAACCGAAAGGGAAAAGGATATTTTGCGGGCAATTATACAAATGTATATTTTGTCGGCTGAGCCAATCGGTTCGCGCTTTTTATCGAAGTATCTGGAAGAGCATTATAAGCTCAGTCCCGCCACCATACGCAATATTATGAGTGATTTGGAAGATATGGGATTTATTGCCCATCCTCACACATCCGCAGGACGTATCCCCACCGATAAGGGCTATCGGCTCTATGTGGATTCGCTGATGAAAACAGAGCATGTCACAAATCAAATTGCCACATTTGTCCAAGAAAATCTCCAGAATTCCTCGCGGGAACATGTTTTGCGCGATGCATCGAAAATACTCAGCTCTTTATCGCATTATCTTGGTATTGTGGTTTTACCCAATTTATCGGATGTCATATTACAACGATTGCGTTTGATTGCTCTTTCCTCCACGCGCTTACTCGTTGTGGTCGAATTGCAATCCGATATTGTCCGCACAGTCACTCTCGAAGCATCATTTGAAATTGATTATCAGGCATTAGATGAAATTGCGCGATTGCTCAATGAAAAAATCAGCGGCAGACCTGTTTCTTTTCTCCGTGATAATTTTACGGTAATTATTCGTGACCGTTTACCCTCCGAAGCCAATGCCTATTTGAGATTATTTATTGACTCGGTGGAAACATTATTTGCTGATTATACTTCACCCGATGAGGCAGTGCATATTGCCGGCACGCAAAATCTGCTCGAATATCCCGAATTTGAGTCACGTGACAGAATAAAAGGTGTCATAGAACTCATAGAAAATGAAGATTTAATTGTTCATATTCTTGACAGACAAGACTTAGGCGATAATAAACCTTTTGTGATGATTGGTTCAGAGATGGGGTCGGAATTACTCAATGATTATAGCGTTATTGTATCGCATTATAAATTCGGCGATGCCAAAGGCTCTCTCGGCATTATCGGACCACGACGTATGAATTATCCGCGATTAGTGCCTTTATTAACCCATGTGGCACAGACACTCACCGGACGGTAAGAGTTAACAATAATCCTTGAATTATTTTGTAAATGATGAGATTAATTGATGTAACATAAGTTGTCGGAAACAAAAACATGTACGATGTTTTATATTGTCGCCACTTTTAGCTCCATCAATTTGTTTTTATTAGTTTTTGATAATTCCTCCAAACAAGCAATATACAATGCTGTCTTCGCTCTACTAAAAGCTACAAACCCTAATCTTTTAGTATCATTTTTATCCTTTAACCTTTTTTCTTTATCTGTTTCAAGCCAATGAGTAAGTTCATTATTTGTTTTAGCTACAACTAAAACGCAAGTAGCCTCTAATCCTTTGGATTTATGTATGGTAGTCGTATATTCGGTTTGTTGTTGAATAGTTGGAATTATCTTCAAGTTTTGTAGGTCATCAAAAAACTTTTCAGCATCAGACCCTTCTTCTGTGGATATATGAAGGGCTAGATCTTGTTCAAAATAAGTCTTAAACTCATTAAAATCTACAAAGTCTTTTTTCCAAATCTTTATGGCAAGTGTTCTTAGTTGAATTGTATTTATATTGTATTTTTCACAAATCTGTTTTGAGTTAAGTCCTACTATTTTTGTGATAATATGTATAACTTCGGAAAGTAAATGATGTGTTTTTTTACTTTCATTTGAAATCTGTATTAATCCTAATTGATTTGGTAAACTTTTAAAAGGCTCACTTTTAAATGAGTAAGCCAAATAAAACCGTTTAAAATCAGGTTCATCTTTCCAAATTTCTGTTTTTTCCTTAAAAGTGTTTGAAATGGTTAGCAAATCAGTATGAGAAATAAAAAACACTCCGTTTTTCTCAACTGTTGAAAAACGTGCTTCTTGTTGTAATTGAGTGTTGAAATTATTGATAAAGGTCGTAATTTGATGACTACAACGGTTATTATCTAAATTGGGAAGTAGGTTAAACTTCTTTTGATGTTGAATTATAGGTATCTTTGGAAGTAGTGGTGCTTTGTTCCCTTCTAAATTGAAACGAAAACTCATAATATATTGCTCAGCATCTCCAACTTTGTAAAGTTTAGTTTTTTCTGCCTTATGAATTTTATCAAAAACTTTAAATTCCTGAATATTAGTGTCTTGAAATTCATCTACAAAAAGAAATTGTAATCTTTTACCAACTAATTCTTGAATTTCTTTAATAACAATCAATTTTTCCGCTATTTCTGAAATTTGAGAAAAGGGAATAACACCTTTTTTCAGTAATGAATTTAATAAATTCTTTTTGTATCCATTTTTATTTTTGAAATCAGTACCAAATTTTTCTTTTGCGATAGTTTCAATATTCAATTCAATAAACAACTTATCGACTTGTGTAATGTCATGTAAAGTCGCATAGGGTAGTATCAAGAATTTATTGAAAAAAGCATCAATAGTACCCACAAAAACATTTGCAGGAATTTTTGTGTGTTGGCTTAATCTTTCTTTAATAGAATTGGCAGCCGCATTAGTGTAAGTAATTGCTGCTAAAAACCTATATGGTTCTAGTTCAGGCAAAGACTCGACTATTTTTTTTACCATATTGGTAGTTTTGCCACTACCTGCTCCTGCAATTACTAAGGTTGGTTTTTCTGCTTTCATTAGATAAGGAATATTAAGCCATTTTCAATATATGTAGGTACATTAATTTTGCTCAAATCTTCATTCATCTTATCCAAAAGATTAAAAGCAAATTCTGATTTGTACTTTTTTATTTCCGTAAAAAAATCATCAATATCAATATCAGAATTTAAACCCTCTCTATATTTTTCTATACTCTGATTTGTTCTTGTTTTTTGCTTGGTTTTTTCTAAAATATCAAGCAAGATATTTTTATTTTTGCCCAATACTTTAGTAACGGTCTTGTTGCTTTCAATTAAGTCCTTTTCAAAAGTTGTTTTATCTGTTATTTTTACTAATATTTTATTGCTATCATATTCTGTTTTTAATTCAGGTGCACGGTTTTTAGTTTGCTTATCAGCATCACTATCAGTAAAAACGACACATTTTACAAAAAAACCGTTTTTGATTACTTTTAAAAAATGTTCAAAAGCAACGCCATTTACATTTATTACAGTACAATTTTCCTTTTCAAGTGTTTTACCTGTAACTTTTTCAAAGAATTTAGGCATTAGTAATTGTTCAGCAATACCCTCTACCAAAATGAGTTTTCTTGAAAAAAACATTGTTGATTTGGTAGCATCTAAATATTTTGCTAAATAGTTGATGCTTTCGTTGTCTTCTTCTTTATCCAAACCATTTAAAATATAATGCGATTTTATATTGTTTCCTTCCTTGAACAAAACCAACGTATTTGCTAAACTTAGCTTTGATGTGATATGCGATGAATGAGAAGTTAAAATGAGTTGAAGATGTTTTTTACCTGAACCTATTTCTTCAATATTTTCTGCTAAGTGATTTTGCAAATTTGGGTGCAAATGTGCTTCTGGTTCTTCAATAGCAATAAAACGGAAAGCTGTAAAATCTCTAATTTTTTGCTCTGCTTTCATTTCTTCTTCCTCGATAATTTGAGAAAGCAACAATGAAATATAAAGCAGGTTATTTCTGCCTAAACCATTCCTTTCTACACTTATCGGGTTTGAGCCATAGGTAAGACTTAGTTTTTTTAGAATTTCAGAAGTTTCGGGCGAAGTAAAATCAAAATCTATTTCATTGAGAGTATTCGCATCTGCTAATGAAACTTTATCAAGTAATTTATTTACATCTTCTTTAATATCCTTCAAATTTTGATTATCTTCTTTCAACTCCTTTGTCAAATTGCCCAAAATATCTTTGATTTTATCGTAGTTTGAAAGTTCTTTTCTATTCAAGATTTTATAAAGCAAACGACTATCACTGTTGGCAACTAATTCTTTTTTGGCATCTCTCAAGGCATCTAAAAATTCCATTTTGAGCATACGCAAGAAATACATATCACAGCGATTTGATGTATCATCGCCACCATAAATAGTATATTCGTAAGCATCTATTGGAAAATCGACACTTTGCCAATCTAAATTTGTTCTTTCCCGTTGTTTTTGTATCCATTCACTTTTTCTGAAACTCACTTGTGGCGAAAACTCATACACAATTTTTGCCTCTGTTAATTCACGATTTATACACCAATCTGCTACTATTGCGGCTTGCTCGTCTGTAAAGTCTTTTATAAATACTTCAATCTTGACTATAGGAAGTTCTATTTCATTTGGGTTAGAAATAGAAGTATTGGCAACTTTTTCTTTAAATGACTTAACAATATCATAATTTAAGTCATCAATTTCTAAAAATCTTTTCTTGAAAATGGTTATTTCTTGACTGAAAATTAAACCAATCGCATTGAGTAAATTGGTTTTACCAATATTGTTTTCGCCAATAATAAGCGTAAAAGGCTTTAATTCAAGCTCTAAACTTGAAAAATTACGATAATTTTGGATTTTGAGTTTATATATATACATAGTTTTAATTAGTTGAAACCTTTAAGAAGCAGATATTTAGTTTCTAATATAGAGTATCCATTGATGAGCCTATTTACACCGAACATCATGGATGAATTCCACTTTCTACGTATCTTCTTTAGCCCAAAACTACAAAATTTTATTAAGAAAGAAACAAAAGTTTGCTAACTTATCAGCGAAGTCAATGCTGTAATTGTCTATTCCGCCGCTACTCTTTTTCCCTTCTATTCTACGCATCTGAATATCTGTGTATTGCTGCTCTTTTGCCATGAGTGTTTGCGCTGCTTCTTTTCCTCGTTTTTCTGCTTCTTTCGCTTGCTCGTTTTCATCTTTAGTTCGCTTGTTCTGTTCTTTTCCTCGTTTTTTACCTTCTGGGGGTGGATTTTCGGCTTCTATATGCAAAAAACGTACTTCTGGATGCTTCACTTGAACTTCTGGGTGCTGCGCTTGAACTTCTGGACGCTGCATTTCAACTTCTGGGTGCTGCGCTTGAACTTCTGGGTGCTGCGCTGAACTTCTGGGTGCTGCGCTTGAACTTCTGGACGCTGCATTTCAACTTCTGGGTGCTGCACTTGAACTTCTGGACGCTGCATTTCAACTTCTGGCATCATAGAAGATAAAAAGTAAGCCATAGAAAGTCAGCAGACAGGTATAGAAGTTAATCCGACAGCCATAGCAAGTCATCCGACGAGCATAGAAGATGAGCAGACAGCCATAGAAAGTGAGCAGACTGAGATAGAAGTTAATCCGACGAGTATAGAAGATGAGCCGACAGGCATAGAAGATAATCCGACGAGTATAGAAAGTCAGCCGACAAGCATAGAAGTTGAGCCGACGCCCTCGTCATCGGCTCATTATTGTTATGTATTGCCGCAGAAAGGAAAAGTAATAAAGCAGTATGATATGCAAGAGCATCTTTGCTGTGCAGTGGAGAATAATGTTGGGTATGTGACTAATTCATCAACGAAATATCATCATATATATCAATACACCGACAAAACCGCAGAGTAGGGCGGGAGCAGTGCGTTCAACGATATGCAATGGTTTGATATGGCATAATCCGGCACTGAAGATGATGACCGCTGCCACGGGTGACATTGTTCTGCCGAATGTTGCGCCGATTGCTCCGAGTATGCCAATGTCCACAGCTTGCACAGGATTATGTGCCGCCAAGGCAGGGACGACGGCTTTGGTAAATGCTACACTTGGCGCAGTGCCCGAGCCGGAGATAATGGCGAAAGAGTAGGGTACTATGCCGCTGATGATTTTTGCCGTGAAGTCAAATTCTTTGACACTTTGCACTAAGGTATTGACTAATCCGACTGCTTCCAAACCATTGATAAAGCATGTGGCGGTGATAATGAGTGCAATGACATGAATAAATCCATAGCCGATACCTTCAAAGAATTGTTCTGTTTTGTGATTGATGTCACGATGGGAAAGTAATATGGCAATAATGGCGGAAAAGAGCATGGCATGGGCAACGGGTATTCCTTTGGGATAGATGGTGAGTATGTCATGCCATAGTCCGAATGATGGTTGCGAAAGTATAAGTATGATGATGGGGAGTGGCGGTAAGAGTGCTTTGGCAATATTGATTTTTTCATCGGGTATGTCTTCGTGAGTTTGCTCTATGGCTTGGGCATTGTGCTTTGGTGTGAAAAGATGAGCCATAATGGTAAATACAATCACAGCAATGGCAAATCCGATGATTTCGGGCATAAATGTATTGTTGATAATGGCGGGTATGTCCATGCCGGAAGCTTTGTGGATGGTGACGATGTCGGGTTCTCCCGGGTTAAAGAGATTACCACCGGCAGAGCAGCCGAGCACTAATGTTGCTCCGGCAATGACGGGATGCCATCGGGCAGCCAGCATGATGGGAATGAGTATTGGTCCGACGGCAGCGGCGGACGCAGTTTGGCTTGTGATTGCCATATTGGTAAAGAAACCTATGAGACAACCGCCGGGAACTAATAAAAACCGCATGGTGCGTATGGGAGCTATGAGCAAGCGTACCATGTGTTTATCTGCGCCGATGGTACGTAATAAAAAAGCATAGCCCATAGCAGTGCATATTGGTGCAATGACCGAACCATCGCCCATTTTTTCTTCAAAAGCAGTAAATACCAAAAGCGGCTTACCGGCAAGTGATGCTAATAGTAAGCCGGCAGTGAAGAGTACTAATCGTACATCATAATGGCGTATGATAGCTATAATTGCTGCCACCACAATAATAATTGCGGCAGGGGTTGTGAGAGATGTCATCATAGTATGCGTCAAAAAAATGTAAAGCAAATTATGAGATTTTAGCCATGGGAAAAAATCTTGCTTTGAAACTCACGTCCGATGCTTTCACATTATGTGTAATTTTGCCTATATGAAATCTCCAAATTTTCTTAAAAACTATACGATAGCCGAGCTGCGCGATTATGTGCGCGGCATGGGTGAACAAGCATTCAGGGCGGATCAGTTGTTTGATGCTATGTATGCACAAGGTATTGAGCATATTCACGATATAGCAACATTGCCTAAAGCATTGCGCGAAACCTTGGAGCAAGAAACGGTGATGTCGGCGGTGCGCTTGCAAAAAATTCAAGAATCGAATGATGGTACGAAGAAATTTCTTTTTGAGTTATTTGATGGGCGTGCGATAGAAACAGTTCTTATCCCGAGCGAAATGGTCACGGATGATGGCTCGCCTAAGCGTATGACTTTATGTGTGTCCACTCAAGTCGGCTGCCCTTTGAATTGTCAATTTTGCGCCACAGCTTCTTTGAAATTAAAACGTAATTTATTTGTTGCGGAAATAGTGGATCAATTATTGGCGGCGCAACGTTATACCGAGAAAAAAATTACGAATTTGGTATTTATGGGTATGGGCGAACCTATGTTGAATTATGATAATGTGATGGCAGCCGTTTCCATATTTACCCACGGAGATACTCCTTTGCTTGGTTCAAAACGCATTACATTATCCACGGCAGGGGTTGTGCCGGGTATAGTGCGTATGGCAGATGAAAAAAGCCCGATTAAACTTGCAATATCGCTTCATGCAACAACGAATGGATTGCGCAAAGAAATAATGCCTATTGCCCGCAAATATGAATTAACGGAATTGGGGAATGCCATCGAATATTATTATAGAAAAACGCGGCGTGCTGTGACGTATGAATATATTTTATTCGAGGGAATAAATGACAGTGAAGCTGATGCAAAGCGGCTTGCTCGTTTTACGCGGCGTGTACCGTCCAAAGTGAATGTTATTCCTTTTCATGATATAGAATTTACGAATCCGACGGGTATAGCGGCTGCATTAAAACCGACATCACGGGAAAAATTCAAGGGATTTATTTCATTATTGCAAAGTCATGATGTGACTGTGATGATACGATCATCGAGCGGAGTGGATATTGATGCTGCTTGTGGTCAGTTGGCATTCTCCAATGCATCAACAGAAACAACCACACCATTATTGAGCGAAGTGCTATGAAAAACGTCAAGAATATCACACTCATAGTGGTCTTGTTTTTTCTGTGGACATATCCTCTCATGGCACAAATCGAATTATCGGATGATTTTTCTCCGAAGGAAACAGAGTTGTATTATATACGCTTACTGACGGGGGAAGAATATACCGGTATTATTCGTGATATACTTGAGGATGACAAACAGGGAACTGTTTTAAAAGTAAAATTAACAATCGGTACGGCAGAAATTCCATGCAATGTAATAGCGGAATTGCGCCCACATAAAGAACTGTATCGCCATAATCATCGTTTGTATTTATTGCCGACGGCAGATCCCATAGGCGATAATTACTTCATCGGTAACTTTGAATTGCTTCTCTTGTATGCGGGTGTCGGGTATGACCGTTTCTCGCTTACGGCGGGGCGCACTATCATTCCGGGCATCTCATCGGCAGAACAAGGTTCACTTGTCAATGTGAAGGCGACAGTCTATTCGGAAGACAATATCACCATGCCGGGTGGTTTTACTTTGGCATTGGGTAGCAATATTGCATGGTTGAACAGTGCCAACAGATTGCTGCATTTTTATGGTACGGGAACCTTCACTTTGACGCGCACGAGGCTCACAATGTCAATGTTTTACAAGCAAGGCAGGGATGATAGTTTTGTGATTTCGGGCGGACGATTCGGAAATTTTGGAGTGACCTATCCGAATGGCGCTTTGGGCTTGGCATTGGGCTTCGACACAAAGTTTACCGCTATGAATGATGTGCATGTGATATGTGAGCTGTGGAATCCTGATATAGCTAAACCTATGAATTCAGGTGCTTTGCTTGGTTTGAGGATTGCCAATACCCATGTGGCAGCCGATTTTGGTTTATCGGTATGGACAGCTCCGGCAATTGCTCCGTTTGTTAGTTTTGTGTGGACTCCGCAGTTCTAAAAAAATGCAGTAATTGCAAATTTTTCTTTGTATTTCGGCTTAGCTTTCTTATTTTTGCTTCTCTTTTATGCAAACATTTGATTTATAGGGAGCTATGGCAACAGTAACAAAAGCAGACATCGTTAATACGATCGCCGAGAATATCGGCTTGACTCGTGTAGAAACAAAAGTAATCGTTGAAGGCGTTTTCTCCGCCATCATTGACGCACTCGCCGAAGGAAATCGCATTGAGCTTCGCGGTTTTGGCGTATATTCGGTAAAAAGCCGCAAATCGCGTATGGCACGCAATCCTCGCACAGGCGATCCGGTTGCATTGGACAAACGTTTTGCTCCAATTTTCAAAGCATCACCGGAATTTCAAAAAAGAGTCAATAAAGACTTGAGTAAAAAAGGTCGCTCATCAAAAAAGTAAGTGTATAATTGGCAATGATGCCAATTGAACCAGTTGATGACAAAAAGTAAATGGAAAAAGAGCAAACGGTATCAAAAAAATGGGCAATAGTAGCTGTCGTGCTGACGGTAATTATAGGAGGTATTTCTTTTGGCATTGCCCGATATGAAATAGAAACTACAAAACCGAACAAAGAGCAAACTTATACTTTAGCTAATAAATATTATGATGCCGGCGATTTCGGCAATGCAGCAGCATTATATGAACGGTACTATACCGTCTTTGGCGTAACAGATCCGGCAGTGCGTATTGATTATGGATATGCACTGTTTAAATCAGGTAAACCAAAAGAGGGATTGGCAATGACACAAAGCGTGTTCAGTGTTGATTCCGATAATCCCGTGGCACAGCTTAATCTTGCATTTATGCACTATGAAGCGGGTAATGCGAAACAAGCAGTCGATTGGTTAAAAAAATGTGCCGTGAATCCAAGAGATACTATGATAGCCGGACGGGCACGAATGGCTCTTGAACAGATTTCACAACAATTACAAAGATAATTTTATTCACTATACGTCAAGCGAGGTCATTATGCCATGCGGAAAAAAACGCAAGCGTCATAAAATGGCGACGCATAAACGCAAAAAACGTTTACGCAAAAACCGTCATAAAAAGAAAGGTCGTTAAGTATGTTCACTCTATGGTGAACTCTTTAACATACAATTCAAGTACCGACTGTCTATACATTGTTTGTATGCAGTCGGTTTTTTTTTACATACGGCATTGTGTTTCTGTACTGTAAAAAAGTGAGTACAATTATTTTATGCAGAAAGTAGGCATATAGATATGAAATTATCTGATTATTCTATGGTGCGGGTGGGTGTCTGCTCGCCGGAATTACGCATAGCAGATGTCCGTTTTAATGCAGCACGATTATGTGATGCGATGCGTGAAGCTGCCCATCATGATTGCTCTGTTCTTGTATTTCCCGAATTGGCATTAACAGGTTATACATGCGGTGATTTATTTTATCAATCAACATTGCGTGAAGAAGCTGAGCGCGGTTTGGAAGAACTTTGTTATTGCTCGGAAATAATGAATATGACGATATTTGTCGGTATGCCGATTGTGAACAAAGGAAAATTATTTAATTGTTGTGTGATTATTTCTCATGGCGATATTGTCGCTGTTGTGCCAAAAACATATTTGCCCAATACGGGCGAATATTATGAAGAACGCTGGTTCAGCTCGGCTGCCGATACCGAAGAAACCACCATTGTGCTTTGCGGGCAGGAGATTCCATTCGGCACAGATATTTTATGTGTTGCCCGCCACGATAATCGTCTAATATTCGGTTGTGAAATTTGCGAAGATGTCTGGTCTGTCGTGCCACCAAGTTCTTTGCATGCTCTTGCCGGTGCTACCATATTGATAAATTGTTCTGCAAGCGTGGAATTATTGGGCAAAAAAGCATATAGGGAGCAATTAATTACTTCACAATCGGCACGGTGTATTGCAGCATATATCTATGCGGCTTCAGGGGCAGGGGAATCAAGCACCGATGTTGTATTCAGCGGGCATTGTCTTATTGCAGAAAATGGTTCATTACTTGCTCAAAGCGAGCGATTTTCTTTTGATACACAAATCGCTTATGCGGATATTGATATTGAAAAATTAACTCAAGAACGAATAAAAAACAATTCATTTGCTGCTGCGCAAACTCTTCACTACAGAATTATTGCAATTGATATTACCGAGAGGGAAACCACAAAATTGTATCGTCTATTTACCCCTATGCCATTTGTTCCCCATAATCTTCATGAAAGAGCGGAAAATTGTCATGAAATTATGATGATACAGTCCACAGGATTGATGAAACGCTTAAAGCATATAGGATGTAAAACAGTGACAATAGGACTTTCCGGCGGTCTCGATTCCACTCTTGCTTTATTGGTTTGTGTGAAAGCATTTCAGCGTTTGGGCTATGATGCCGTAAATATAATAGCTGTGACAATGCCCGGATTCGGAACAACGGATCGCACCAAATCCAATGCCGTTGCTTTGGCTGAATGTCTTGGTGTCACATTAAGAACAATTTCCATCCATGATGCTGTTGCCCAACATTTTCTTGATATTGGGCATGATGCTTCTGTACATAATATTGTTTTTGAAAATGCACAAGCACGTGAAAGAACACAAGTACTCATGGATATTGCTCAACAAACAGGCGGCATTGTAATAGGCACGGGTGATTTATCGGAATTGGCTTTAGGTTGGTGCACATATAATGGCGACCACATGTCTATGTATGGCGTTAATAGCGGGGTGCCCAAAACATTAGTTCGTTATATTATCGAGTGGGCTGCAATGGAGGAATTTTCCGGTAAAGTATCGGCAATATTGCATGATATATGCGATACGCCGGTTTCGCCTGAATTATTGCCGCCCGATAAAGAAGGAAATATTGTACAAAAAACAGAAGAAACGATTGGTCCTTATATTCTTCATGATTTCTTTTTGTTTTATCATCTTCGTTATGGCTTTCGTCCGAAAAAAATTGCAGTGTTTGCAGAGTATGTATTTTCCGATATGTATGATAAAGCAATAATAAAACAATGGCTGAATGAATTTTACAAACGATTTTTTTCACAACAATTTAAGCGTTCTTGTTTACCTGACGGTATGAAAATAGGTTCGGTGGCTCTTTCTCCGCGCGGTGATTGGCGCATGCCGAGCGATGCTGCCGCACAATTATGGCTTGATGAGGTTGCAGCACTATAATTTTGACCATTGTTATGAAAATTCCTGAATCAATATGTGTGTTTCGCCTTAGCTCACTTGGCGATATTGTCTTGACAACGGTATTATTGCGTCGTTTGCGCCGGCAATATCCGCAAGCATGTATTGTGATGGTTGTGGCTGAACAGTATTATGAAGCTGTGCGCTTTAATATACATTGCTCTGCAATTGTGACGGTACATACAAAAAATGGGCTGAAGGGATTATTGGAAGCACGCAGGAAAATATTGGCATTCACACAGGGAAAAAAATTTGATGTGGTCATTGATTTACATAAAAATATACGAACGGCACTCTTAAAATTTTCTCTTGGAAAGACGTATTATTCGATTGATAAATTTCGTAAGCAAAAATTAGAATTGGTTCACAGAAAAATCGGCAAAGGACAAGAGATAATCCATATTGTTGAACGATATTTCAAAGCAGTTGATGATTTACATCTTACTCCTGATAATGAAGGAGCGGAAATTTGGACTTTAACGGATTTTGAACATAAAGAATATCGAGCTTTTCGTGAAAAAACAACAGATATTCGGATTGCAGTTGCGCCGGGAGCCAGACATTTTACTAAGCGTTATCCGGCACATAAATATGTGGAAGCACTCAATGCTTTACATCAGCTATTTCCTAAGGCATATTTTGAATTATATGGTGGTAATGAAGAAAAAGAATTATGCCATGATATTGAAACGGCATTGCCTTTTATTGTAGAAAATTATGCAGGAAAATTATCGCTTTTGGAAAGTGTGGAACAACTCAATCATTGTTCTTTAATGATTAGTAATGATTCGGGATTGATGCACATAGCTGCGGCACGTGGAATA
>JAFLBY010000075.1:9521-15713 GCA_017302855.1 Candidatus Kapaibacterium sp. | reverse complement strand
TCCTTCACGGTTACCATGAGCCGCGCGTTGTTGAGAACCCTCTTTATCATCAAATCTGCGTTCGCCTCCACGTCTTTCACCGCCGCGACGATCATCACGGAAACCACCGCTGCGTCTGTCACCACCGCGATCATCACGGAAGCCACCACTGCGTCTTTCGCCTCCACGATCATCACGGAAACCACCACTGCGTCTTTCGCCTCCACGATCATCACGAAAACCACCACTGCGTCTTTCGCCACCGCGATCATCACGGAAACCACCACTGCGTCTTTCGCCTCCACGTCGGTCATCACGGAATCCGCCACGACGCTCACCGCCTCGACGATCATCACGGAAACCGCCGCTGCGTCTTTCGCCACCGCGATCATCCCCATCAGCGCTCTTCACACTCTCTTCGCTGTCACTTTCTTCACTATCATCATCATCAAGGATGACAACCTCCAACTCATCATCGCCCGCATTTTCATCATCCTCCAAAGACAGAAGCATAGACTCTTCCATCAAAATACTATCTTCGTCTTCGGATTTTTTCTTTTTAGCCCGAGATTGTTTTAATGTTTGCTCGCTTTCCATTGCCACTTCTGACTTACCTCCAACAAATCCCTCAAACACAATCACAAACTCACCACGGAATTTATTTGCACGAAACTTTTCTTCCAACTCGGCAAAAGTCCCATAATGATGCGTTTCCGAAGGATACGTAAGATTACAACCGATATAAGCTTTACGATTCGGCATACGTTCACTCAAAGCAGTCAATAAAGTCAATAAACGATAAGGAGTTTCCAAAAGCGCAACTGTCCGCGATTCCCGAGAAAGCAAACGTATTTCCTCACGACGTTCTTCAGGTTTACGACTCAAAAAACCCGCACTTACAAACACATCAGCCCTAAAACCGCTTCGTGTCAAAGCTGTCATAATTGACGTAACTCCGGGAACAACAGTAACCGGAATCGCATTTTGCAAACATGATTGCAACAAACCCAAACCCGGATCTGCAATAATAGGAGTGCCACAATCAGATATAAGCGCAATAGTTTTACCATCGCGAAGCATAGCAACAATCTCATGCACACGAGAGTCATCGGAATGCTCATTAAACTCCTCAAGTTGCTTCGACAACTTATGCTTACGAAGAAGCGTAGCCCCTTCCTTCATTTCCTCACACACAACCACATCGCATGTGTTCAATACTTTTAATGCCCGCAACGTTATATCGTCATCATGACCAATTGGGGTCGAAACAATGTACAAAGTACCAGATGTCATATTTTGTTCCCACATAATTTTCTCGGTGATTGCAATGCATTATGACAAACAATGCACTACACTTAACCGAAAAGTGATACATATTGATTAATTTTAACTATCTCACTAACTTTAAGCGCATCCTATGAAAATTCATTACAATGCACCCGTCATACTTACATTCACGCTTGCTGCCTTAGCTGCTCGTTTGCTTGGTTCAATGACCAACGAAGCAACCACATACTTTTTCTTCACACTCCAACCCGACGCATCCCTCTTCAATCCAATGACTTGGATAAGGATGTTCACACATATAATAGGCCATGCCGATTGGAATCATTTACTCGGAAATTTTTCGCTTATATTATTGATTGGACCGCTGCTCGAAGAAAAATACGGCTCAAAAAGTATGGCTTTTATGATTACCACTACCGCCGTTGTAACTGCATTGCTCCATACCTTCTTTTTTACGGGTGGATTGCTCGGAGCAAGCGGCATTGTCTTTATGCTCATATTGCTCGGCTCTTTCGCCAATATCAAACAAGGGCATATACCCCTGACTTTTATACTTATTGTCATTCTTTATCTTGGTAAAGAATTTATCTACTCCTTCAGTTACGATAACATCTCTCAATTCGCCCACATCATCGGTGGGATTGTTGGCAGCGGCTTTGGTTTCTGGGGCGCAAAAGATACTCTCAAAGCATCAACCCCGAATGCAAGTTACTAAAAAAAAACGTATCCCCATACATGCAACGACTACTCGGAAACATTCATCATGCGGCTATTCCGATGTCAAAGCAATCAAAAAGTCCCGCATAGCTGCAATCAAAAAAGTAATTTCGCACAACAAAAATTACTCTGTTCATCATCATAAAACTTAGATACAAACCACCTTTGTCATTGAGACTAACTCTGATCAGCAATCCGCCATAAGACCTAAACCAAGTTCCAAAAACCATTCACTTCCAAAAAAGCTTCTCCCACATCTTGGGGGAGACAAAGAGGGGGCAATAAAACAAAAACCACGTCCAACAAAACCAAAGTCACTTCCAAAAAAACTTCTCCCCAATCTTGGGGGAGACAAAAAGGGGGCTAAAAAACAAAAACCACATCAAACCAAAAACCATTCACGTCCAAAAAAGCTTCTCCCCCATCTTGGGGGAGACAAAGAGGGGGCTAAAAAACAAAAACCACGTCCAACAAAAAACCATTCACGTCCAAAAAAACTTCTCCTCCATCTTGGGGGAGACAAAGAGGGGGCAATAAAACAAAAACCACGTCCAACCAAACCGTACGCAGCACCAACAAAAGCGTACGCAGCACCATTAAAAGCGTATGTAGCACCAGAAAGAGCGTACGCAACACCATCAAAAGAGTATGCAGCACCAGAAAGAGCGTATGCAGCACCATCAAAAGAGTACGCAGCACCATCAAAAGAGTAAAAATTATCAACAAAAGCTCTTTTTACTCATTCTTACCCTCTTTTTACAAATCACTACTCAATTTCTACTCAATTTTACTCTCTTTCGATAAAAAACATAGCTTTTGACATATATACTTTGATTCTTTTTACTAAGTTTGTGTCATATATTACTACGACATTGATTCTTTCGACATAATCAATGCCCTTTGTTACATAAAAAACTGTTTGGATGATATGGAAAACAACCTATATCATAAGCCGGAATACATTATCTGCACAGAAACTGTAACATTTTGCAAAAAAAACAATCGTTGCAGAAAAAAAAGCAACGCATATCTCATATACTTTCAAGGATACCGCGATGGAAAGCCTCAATAATCGCACTTACACTATGTCCAAAGCGGACTCAAAGCCCTTTTTCCCTGCTGCATTTGTTGTTGCAAGCAATAGATTCCCTCTTACTCTCTCAGGACTTGGGAATAACAAAGCCATAACAACATTCATTGCTGTAATCTGCTTTCTCATGGCAGCCAACCTCAATGCCCAAACACTCGACTGGGTAAAAACTTTTGGCGGGAGAAATGACGATAATGGCATTTCTATAGCAGTAGATGGTGCCGGAAACATTTATACCACAGGATCATTTAGAGGCACTGTGGACTTCAATCCAGGACCTGATTCAATAATAGTATCTTCAGTCGGAAATAATGATATTTTCATCCAGAAATTGGATGCGAATGGTAATTTTTTGTGGGCGATATCTTTTGGAAAGAAGGGCGTTAATGTAGGTTCATCAATAGCCGTTGATTCTCAAGGCAATGTTTATACTACAGGATTTTTTCAAGACACTATTGATTTTAATCCGGGAACAGGTGTAGCAAATCTTTCTGCCGTAGGCGATAGAGATGCTTTTATTCTGAAATTAGATGCTAATGGCAATTTTCTTTGGGCTAAATCTTTTGGGGGAAAGAGTCGTGACCAAGGAATTTCCATCGCCATTGATGCAGAGAACAATATCTATACTACCGGAGGTTTTGAGGATACAGTTGACTTTGACCCGGGAGTAGATTCGATGAAGCTATCCGCTGAAAACGATACGGACATTTTTATTCAGAAATTGGATGCTAATGGCAATTTTCTTTGGGCTAAATCTTTTGGAAGGAATAATGATGATGCAGGATTTTCCATCAAAGTCGATGCTATGGGTAATATCTATACTACTGGTATTTTTGGTGATACTGTAGATTTTGACCCGGGAGCTGATTCAACGATGCTATCTGTTGTAGGTGAATTTGACATTTTTATTCAGAAATTGGACGCAAATGGTAATTTTCTCTGGGCTAAATCTTTTGGAAGTGATGGTGTTGATTATGGAAATTCTCTCGCCACTGATGCTAATGCCAATATTTACACAACAGGATATTATCGAGATACTACCGATTTTGACCCGGGTAAGGATTCGTTAACGCTTTCCAATGTAGGAAATAGAGATGTTTTCATTCAAAAATTGGATGCCAAGGGCAATTTCGTATGGGCAAAATCTTTTGGGGGAAAGAATCCTGACATAGGGTATTCTATAGCTATTGATATTGCCGGCAATGTTTATACAACTGGAATATTTAGTGATACCGTGGATTTTGACCCGGGACCTGGTGTAGCAAATCTTATTGCCGAGGGCGGTGGTAATGCTTTTATTCAGAAATTAGATGAAAATGGTAATTTTCTCTGGGCTAAATCCTTTGGGGGTGATGGTGGGTCCGGAGGACAATCTATCACCATTGATGCTACAAATAATGTCTATACAATAGGTAGTTTTTATAAAACAGTTGATTTTGACCCGGGAACAGAGTCAAAAAATATTACGTCTATCGGAGATAATGACATTTTTGTGCATAAAATGAAACAAACGGCGACTGGTGTGGCGGATATGGGCAATGGTATTGATATTTCTCTTTATCCCAATCCGAGTAATGGTTTTATTCATATTGCTTTGAACGAGGCTGTTGGCGAAGCGGCTATTACTATTACAGATTTGCAAGGAAAAATAATTCACTCCGAACAAATGAGCGCAGCAACTAAATCAAGCATTGATATTCAAGCTCCGAACGGTGTATATTTTGTTCATGTCAAAACCACAAATGGACAAAGTATTATGAAATTTATCAAAGAATAATTAACGCTTACTTTTTCCAAAATTTTATTGATTGAGCTAAGAACATATATTTCTGATTATTTTGCAAACAAATTATTATTCTGACATTACGCTATTTATCATCAAACATTATTTTTTCCCAATATACTCAAGGATACTACTATGGAAAACATGATTAACCGGACTTACAATATGTCCGACCCCGATTTAGCGCAATTTACTACCAATCTTGCAGGGTTTTTGACTCGTGATTTAGCTGATTTGGCAGAGTTCGGCATGACCGCTGCTAAAATCACGGCTTTGGTTGATCTTCAAAATGCTTTTGAAGTTATTACACCCGATTATGTCTATGTGGCAATCGTTTCTCAAAAGGTCTTGGATAAAAATAATAAGCGGGCTGTTTTGGAAGATATGCTCGGCAAAATTCGTGTCAGAGCCGTCAATACTTTCGGTGAGGATAGCCCTGTTTACAAGGAATTTAATTTCACCCGTGTGAATACGACATCGGATGCGACGTACCTTTCGCGGTGTCGTTCTATTGCCGCAACGGCGGAAAAATACCTTACCGAGCTTGCCGCTTTTGGTCAAACGCAAGCCCAAATTGATGCTTTTATTGCCGAATGTGACAGCTTCGAAACGGCGCAACGTGCTATTGCTTCTGCGGTGTCCGACCGATTGACCGGCACACGTCTTAGAATCGAAAAAGGCAATGAATTATATGGATTTGTGGCGACATATTGCTCTTTGGGCAAGGCAGCGTTCGGCAATACCAATTATGCGAAATATCAAGATTATATCATCTATGACAATGCCGATACGCCGCACACCGCACCCCAAGCACCGCAAAATGTGAATTTCCAAAATGATGTGGTGTCATGGACTCCATCCCCCACTGCCACCAGCTATAAATTGTATCAATCTCTCACCCCGGCGGGCGATGATTGGTCGGTGATTGACGAAGGCAATGACACAATGGCGATAGTGCCGCATATCTTTATTGGCGGCAGACGTTTCCGCGTCACGGCGCATAATCTTGCCGGAACGAGCGAGCCAAGTGCCGAGGTGTATAATGTTGCTTCGGTGAATATCCCGACGGGATTTATGTTTGCGGATAATCAGTTGGTTTGGAATCAGGTGGATTGGGCGAATGGTTACTTCGTTGAGCAATCGCAAAATGGCACGGATTGGACAGAAATTTGGAATCAAAACACCGCTTCCATGCCTTTGGAATTGCAGCCCGGCACATGGTATTATCGTTTGCGCTCGGGTTATGGTGGCGTGTATTCGGGTTATACGCCTGTCGTGGAATTGAATGGCGGCTCAGGCAATGTGAATGGGTAGGTCATAGCCCTTTATGCTCTTG
>JAFLBY010000075.1:0-9487 GCA_017302855.1 Candidatus Kapaibacterium sp. | reverse complement strand
AGACTAAAGAGCTGTGCTGTATTGATATTCGTTTTGCCTTGCTGCGATTTATGCCTTATAGACATTAGCGGCAATTACTTCTGCTATGCGCAATGCTTCGGCGGCGTCGGTAGCAGTGACGGCGATGTGACGGTCACCGTTGATTGCTTGGACAAAGCTTTTGTGTTCTTCGGCAATGGCATTGACATTTTCGGTTGGCGGTTGTTCAAATATAATGTCCCTTTGGACGGTGCCGCTTTCGATGCTGCCAAGCATGGTTGCGGGTATGCCGTTGAAATCATTGGTGTTGCTTCCTCTGTCAAGTATTCTGTAGGCATCCACAGAACCTTTTGCGAAGTCAATGGAGAAATATCCGTCTTTTTGGAATAGTCTCATTTTGCGCATTGGTTGTGCGGAGATGCGAGAGGCGGTGATATTGGCAACGCATCCATTCATGAATTTGAGCCGCGCATTGGCAATGTCTGCTGTTTCGGTGAGTACTGCTACGCCACTTGCTTCGACGCTGACAATGGGCGATTTGACTAATGAAAGTGCAATGTCAATGTCGTGAATCATGAGGTCGTGAACGACAGAAACGTCAGTGGCGCGTGGTTTGAATTGTGCAAGGCGATGCGCTTCGATGAACATGGGGTTGATGTGGTACGGGTGGAGTGCAGTGAGTGCGGGGTTGAATCGCTCAACATGCCCTACTTGAACAACAACATTGTTATCTTGGGCAGCAAGTATTATTTCTTCGGCTTCAGCGAATGTTGTGGTGATGGGCTTTTCTATGAAGCAATGTTTTTTGGCATTGATGGCTTTCATTGCAAGGGGATGATGGACTGATGTTGGCGCAGCGATGATGATTGCATCGGCATTGTTGAGTAATTCATCCGTAGTTTGGAAGGCATGAGTGCCGTGGCTTTGGGCAATGGTTTGGGCACGCTCTAAGTCAGTGTCATAGATTCCGGCAAAATGTATGTCGTGGTTTTGTGCTATTAGTTTTGCGTGAATTGCGCCAAGATGACCTGTTCCGATGATTGCGATAGCGATTTTTTTCATAGCGAAGTAAAGTAATTGTTATTGGTTAAAGAGAACGTGTTGTCCGCTGAACGGCTTTTTCTTTTGATTATAGTTGGCTGAAATTACGAAATGTCCGAGAAATGTGATAATGCGGGGTGGTTTGGTTTAGTCGAGCCACCCTTTTCTTTTGAAGTAAATGAGCATCCCTCCTGCGATGAGGACGATGACTCCCCAAACGGCATGGTAACCGTAGTGCCAATCAAGTTCGGGCAGATAATGGAAGTTCATGCCATAGATGCTTGAGATAAATGTAAGTGGAAGAAAGATAGTGGAAATAACGGTGAGCACTTTCATTACTTGGTTCATGCGATTGGAATTGACGGAAAGATATGCTTCCAATAGCCCTGCAATATGCTCACGATATGAGTCCACAAGGTCTGCGATACGCACAAGATGGTCATAGACATTGCGGTAATAGATCATTTCTTGCGTTGAGATAAGAGGAAATTCGCCACGCGAGAGTCGGTTGAGAATCTCACGTTGATATGTGGTGATGCGTCGCAATCGAACAATCCCCTTTTTCAATTCGAGAATGCGTGAGAGCATTTGCACTTGATATGCTTCGAAGATATTGCTTTCTAATTCATCAATGCGATGGTCGAAATAGTCAATCACGGGTGTGTAATTGTCCACGACTTCATCAATGATAAGGTGGAAGAGATAGTCGGGTCCTCTGCCGAGAGTTTGATTGTTTTTGAGGCAAAGGTTACGCGCATATCTGATGGCTTCAGATGCTTCGTAGTGATGGGTTACAAGGAAGTTTTTTCCGAGAAAGGCATTGAGCTGCCTTGTTGGGAATTGGACGGCGACATATTGGTGACGGTCGTCATCATCGTCATCATCGAGCTTTTCGACGGGTCTGTCCACGGGATTGAAAATGACATAGATATAGTCGTGATAGTCTTCGACTTTGGGATAATGGTCACCTGTTTTTGGCTCTACTCTTTCTCTTTGGCAATCTTCGACAGCAAGGTGATGGAAAAGGAAAAAGTGTACGAGAAGTGTTTCTTCTTCTTCTTCGGTTGGATTTTCAAGATCCACCCATATAGTCATAGCCGGGAAATCGGGGTTTGTGGCACGGAGTACGAACAAATCTTGTATGGAGAGATGTCTCATTTTTCCATTATGATATGCCAAGATTGTGGTCATAGTGTTTTCCTTTTGAAAAATCAGTTAATGGCATTGTCGGGTAAGAATCGTCGTATTCCGGCAAATCCGTTAGCGAGGTATGGGTCATTTAATGGTTGAACAATCACCCCTTTTGATGATGAAGCGTGGAGTAATTTGTTGTCACCGACATATAATCCCACATGGTTGATGTTCCCTGATTTGTTGCGGAAGAAAATTAAGTCACCGACGGTTGCTTCATCGGGTTCTATATGTTTTCCGGTAGAAAATTGCTGGGCAGAAGTTCGCGGCAATGTGATTCCTATGTCTTGGTAAATGGTAACGATAAGCCCCGAGCAGTCCATACATTTTGCGGTTCCGCCATAGCAATATGGTGCGCCGAGTCTTTTTTTTGCGGCTGCGATGACTTTTTTTTGGAGTGGTGATATGTCAGAAACCGACGGCAAAGCGACAGAATTTTTTGTTGGTGCCGATGAGCATCCAATCATCAGCACCACAAGTGCGGAGCTTAGTATTGCCGAGAATATGGTGCGCAATGAGTTCATATCAGTATAAGATGATAGTTTTCATGCAGCGATGACCACAGTTTTTATGCCAATGCCTGCCAATTAACGAACTGATATAAATCGCCAGACTGTTTTTATGGGTTGTCCGGAGCGTACTGTTGGCGCGGGAGGCATACAAACGCATACTTGTCTTTTGTCGAAGGGATTGGTGAAACATAGTGCAGCTTCTGGGCAAAAATCCGCAATTTTTTCTTGTTTTGGGAGCAATTCTTTGGTTGATTTATCCTTTGGATTTGCTATGGTCACGGATTGAATTGCCCCATCATTATAGACAATGGTGTAATCGGTTTTCGTTTGTGGGTCTGTGATAGTGGTGGAGCCATTTTGCAAGACTGCGCCTACCATGACGGGAATAGCTGCTTTCTTTGTGGCAGCTTTTTTAGCATTATCGTTTGCAAAGACGTGATGGGAAGCGAAAGCGATGAGCATAGTGCATAGGAGTAAGTGTTTCATTGAGTAATCCTTTAAGAAATTTTGATGAGCCGCGCGGCAAAAGCACCGTCGGTATTGTGTGAATGAGGAAAGGTTTGCATATAACCATCTTTGCATACATCGTTCGGCAGATAGTTTGCTGCGTCATCAAGTTGGAAATTAGGGTTTTGTTGCAAAAATTTTTCAATTCTGATATAGTTTTCTTCGGGTTCGATACTGCAAGTGCTGTAAAGGAGTACTCCCCCCTTTTTAACCAAAGATGCAGCATTGTGCAAAATAGCGTCTTGTGTTTTTGTAAGTTGCTCGATGTCTTTAAGCTCTCTTCTCCATTTTATTTCGGGCTTTTTTGCCAAGGTTCCGAAACCGCTGCAAGGTACATCCGTGAGTACGATGTCTGCTTGTTGTTCATGGGAGAATGAAGTTGCATCTCCGACAGCAGTTTTTATAATATCTATTCCCAAACGTTTGGCATCATTTTCGACAAAGCGGAGTTTTTGCTCATATTTATCTAAGGCGAGAATAGAACCTTTGTTGTTCATCATTTCGGCAAGGACAAAAGATTTTCCGCCGGGTGCGGCACATACATCGAAGACGGTGTTGCCGGGTTTGGCTTGTGCTAATCGTGCAGCCATAGTTGCGCTTGCGTCTTGGATGGAAACCATACCTTGAGTGAAGAGTTCAGTGGCAATAATATCGCGCAAGGAACTGACCACGAAGCTATCCTCACTGAGTTGTGATTGCTGGCGAGGGATATCATGTGCGGCGAGCCATTCATTGACAAAAGCGGCTTCTGCAACTAAGCGATTGGTGCGCACAGTAAGCATGGGTCTTTGTATATTAGCTTTGAGCAATTCTTCGGTTTGTTGTTCGCCAAAACGCTCGACCCATCTTTTGACCATCCATCTGGGGTGGGAATACATCACGGAAAAATACCAATTGATGTCGTCTTCTTTTCGTGGATAGCGAATTGCATTGATATTACGCAAAACATTGCGCAGCACTCCATTGACAATACCGGCAGATTTTTCACCTTTGATGCGTTTGATTACTTCCACAGACTCATTGATGGCGGCAAAATGAGGTATTTTGGCTAAGAACAAGACTTGATAGAGAGCAACACGCATGGCATTTTTGACAGGTGTAAGGCATTTTTCAAATTCGCCATGATAAAATCCGGTAAGAACCCAATCCAATTTTGCTTGCCAGCGAATGACACCATTGACAAGCTCGGTGAGAAGTGCTTTATCTTGAGGATTCAATCCGCCAAGTCGGAACTCTGCGTCCAATAACTTATCCACATAGGAATCACTGCGCTCAAAACGACTTAATATGCGAATAGCCGCACCGCGCGCACCATGGTAGAGCGCTTCTTTATCATTTATTTCATTTATAGAAATTGCTTCGGTTTGAGACATAATGTAATAAAAAACAGAATGAATACGTATGAATACTATGTTACGGAGATGCGTAAAACAAGAAAAAATTGTATAGCGGGATTATTCTTCTCCCGACTCTAATTCCAATAATGGAACGGTTTGTAGAGCACCTCCAATAATACCATGAATATCACCAAACATCCCTGTAGTATTTATCATTATTCTTTCAATACTTTTTTCGCGTTGCGCCCATAATTTGTGCATGGCAATTTTTTCTTTATCAAGTTCAGTTCTCATGGAAGAGAAAGTTTCTGCAATGGCTTGAATTTTTTGACGGAATTCCTCACCGGATAAATAGGCATATACCATTTCCATTTTTTCATTTTTCCCTTCATTTGCCGATTTTGTACGAGCCACATCGAGCAAACCTTGACGCAATGCCATTGCCAAGCCAATAGCTGAAGGGAAATCACTCACCCACACGCCATCAACATAACCGATACGATCAATACCTTTGGGTAAAACGGAACTGACAATAATCGCTACACTTGCTTTGACTGATCGCATATCTTCTTTTAATTTATCTACCCATTCATTGCTCCATGCTTTTGTGCGTTTTGATTCCCAAATAATTTTCCCGCATTCCACGCCGAATTGTGTATTGACTGTTTGAATAATATCCGCGCCGCGCACCCCTTTGGGAACATCGGCTATGATATCAAAACGAAAATTCGATGATAAAATATTGGACAATTCAATTTCAGCAACTTCGCCTTGTAATTGTTGAGAACCTTGTTGGCTTTTTCTTTGCAAATCTTCAATTAATTTTTGCATATCTTCAATTTTCTTATCTTTTTCTGCATCTTTTAATTTAGTTTGCTCTTCACGAATGCGCACTTGTTCTTGTGCTTGAGCATATATTTTTTCTTGCATAGCATTGCGCTCATCCATGAGTTTTTTTTCAATATCAATATGCAATCTGTCTTTTTCTTCTTGCCATTCTCTTTGTTTTTTCAGAAACAATAGTTCTTTTTCATTTATTTCTTGAAGTTTTATATTTTTTTCTTGGAGTTCTTGTTCTCTTGCTTTCAGTAATTGCTCAAACTGTTCATACGCTTTTTTTTCTGCAATAGAACGTAACTCTTCATTACGTTTTTTTTGTTCTTGCTCATAATGTGCATGAACTTTGCGCATTTCTTCATCAAAAGATCGCTGTTTTTGCAGATAATCTTCTTCCAACTTTTTCTTTTCTGTTCTATACTTATCGCCAAATTCGGCGCGTATTTCTTTACGTACTTCTTCTTGCATGGCATCGGTCAAATCCGTACCACATTTAGGACATTTCAAAACACTGTTCATAGCTATTTCTCCTGCAAATAATAGCGAATATACTAAACCGAGTGTTCATTTATGTCATTGACCTCGTATTTTTGCAAAAACAAAAGAAAGTGCAATAATGGAGCAACAATCTCAAGACACGGAAATCCATGTTCATGCCGCCCCTATACGGCGCGTCACCACTCGTCGTTTGTCGGACATGAAAAAAAAGGGACAAAAAATAGTGTGCCTCACGGCGTATGATGCCTTGATTGCACGCATTCTTGATGATGCCGGTGTGGATGTTATACTTGTGGGCGATTCATTGGGCAATGTTGTGCAAGGACATGATACAACTATTCCCGTAACTTTGGAAGACATTATCTATCATACCAAAGCTGTAATCCGGGGCACACGACGCTCATTAGTGGTTGCGGATATGCCATTTATGAGTTATCAGGTTTCTGCGGAAGAGGCATTTCGCAATGCAGGCAGATTGATGAAAGAAGCCGGCGCACATGCCGTAAAAATCGAAGGTGGCAAGAGAGTTGCCGATGCCGTTTCTCGTATGACCGAAGCCGGTATTCCTGTGATGGGGCATTTAGGACTGACTCCACAAAGCATCAATCAGTTCGGTTCATATAGAGTACGAGGCACTTCGGAGGAAGAGCAACAACAGATTCTCGACGATGCACATGCTTTAGCCCAAGCAGGAGCTTTTGCGATTGTGTTGGAAAAAATCCCCTTATCACTCGCTCAAAAAGTTTCACAAGCTATAGACGTACCTACAATAGGTATAGGTGCCGGTAATCATTGCGATGGTCAGATACTTGTTTATACCGATATGCTGGGAATGACAATAGATTTCAGCCCCCGATTTGTGAGAAAATATGATAATTTACATGAGCGTATGCACAATGCTGTCACACAATATTGTAATGATGTGCGAGATATTGCTTTTCCATCAACAGAAGAAAGTTACTAATATGCGACATATAATACTTATTGCAGTCACCATTTTGTGTTTGGGTGGATGCAGTTCACAAGATACAATTACTTCACCGCAAGAAATTGTTTTTCCCGAGACGAATGTGAAATTTCAAAATCATGTCCTGCCTTTAATACGTCTTACATGCGGAGTAGGAATTTGTCACAGTTCTTCCTCAACCATACCATTAACAAATTATACAGAAGTTGTTTCACGTGTGGGTTTGGTCATAGCAAAAATGCCATCGGAAAGTACATTAATTCAATTTATGGAGGGTACATTACCACATCCCGGAATTATTGATTATTCATACTCTGAAAATCACAAAAAAGGAGTCAGAACATGGATTATGGAAGGTGCATTAAATAATTAAGAAAAAAGAGATTTTGATTATATTACCCATTACATTTTTATGAAATAAGTTATGCTATATGTAATGCCATCGTACAGTGTAAGAGTATAATAACCCTTCACAAGTAAAGATACATCCACTATTGTTTTACCATTCATTTGCTGTCTAATCAGTTTATTGCCCATTATATCATATATTTCTACCCACCCTTGTGATAAACCTTCTATTGTCACAAATGATTCTGCCGGCTGAGGATAGACCGTAATTTGTGTTTGATCCGAATCGTATAAGCCAGTGATTGTATTTTTTGATATTTTACTAAAAAAATTATCCCAGAGAATATCAGCAAGTACATACTGTGAATTTTCTCCATTCGGATACTCATGTGTCATTCCATCTACGAGAGTGAATCGAAATTCAGAAGCCTCCTCCGCTTTATTTAGCGGTGTATTGTAGATATATGTGAGTACTTTGGGCATTGAATTTTTTGTATAGATTGTATCAAGACCCAATAAACCGCGATAACGCCCTAAAGCTGCGCGCAACCATAACAATGTTGAATCATTAAGTGGAAACTCTTTTAGTCCAAATTGAGCAAAATTATCAAGCCATTTATTATCTTTTGAACCCAAAACAAGCCATATAGGAATCCTATGAGTAACAAAGTTTGAGTCCCCACGATTTAAGCCGCCTCCGCTTGGGGCAACAGCAGCAAAAACATCATTCATTTCAACAGCTAACTTACTTACAAAAGACGCGCCATTTGAAAAACCGGTGGCATAAATTCGACGTTTATTGATTGGGAATGACTGAATAATTGTATCAAGAAAAGTTCGCACAAATTTGACATCATCAGCAAGTGTTTGTCCGGGGCAGGCAACGGAATCTAATTGGGAAATATGCCATTTTGTTGTATTTTCTTGCTTGCCATTCTCTATTATACAATACTCCAAAGATGAAGGAAATACAGTAATAAACTTTTCTTTTTCCCCTTTCTCTTTCCATTGTGATGTACCGAAAGTTCGTTCACCACCACCACCAGTGCCATGGAACATACAAACCACAGGGTAACCACCCGAAGGCACATCCCCACTCGGCTTTACAATGATAACATCTCGCTTTTTTCCGTCAATGGATAAAGAAAGATCAATACGCGATTGAGCATAAGCTGTTATATTAAAACAACATAATGCAATAATGTAAATCAATTTCATAATCACCTCTTGAATGGTAAAGCAGACTAACACGATATTAATTACTTTGTTACAGATATTGAGTGAATCCACATAACTATGGAGATAACAACTTTACCTGATTTATAAAGCGAATGACATATCAAGTCGTAAGATTCTCCCGGGCATAGGATAATTATCAATTACAACATACTGATTATTAAAGATATTATCACATGATACCTTTAATTGAGGGTGAAAAATGTCAATAAAAGAAAGTTGTGATGTAAAAAACAATGACATAATCGAATAAGCAGGCAATAAAGCTTCTTTTTGATTTCCACCCAGAGAAAATCGGTGGCTATAATAATGGAGTGTCATCCCTAAAGAATTATCTGCAAATGTGTACAAAGAAAAGAGTGATACAATCTCTTGAGGAATATAAGGAAGTAATGAATTATTACCTTGTGAAATATCTCGCGGATTCTGTAATGAATAGGTATAATGCACTAATAATGATTTATCAAAAAACTGAGTTTTTAATGAAAGTTCTACACCTCTATTCAATACCTCTGCAACATTTCTAGCACTCCACGATGCGGGACCTGTGGGTATAGCAATAATTTTATCGTGTATATTGGCAATAAAACCATCAATTTCATAACTTAGATTTTGTCCGAAAGAACCAAAAACACCAAAGGAATAGGTGTTCGATAATTCGGGCTTTAGATTTCTGGTTCCAAAATTAAAATAATAAAGTTCATTAAAATTGGGTGGACGAAAATCAAAGGAAAGAGAAGAACGAGCATTCAATATCTCAAATTTTTTCCAGGCAATAGAAAGTAAACCGGAAGGAGAGAAACGTACATCAGAATAATAATCACCGCGCAATGCAGTTTGCAATTCCCACTGCGATTCCAAAATTTCCATGTTATATTGGTAACGTGCAGCACCGGAAATAACAGCTCTTTTTACATAGCTTCCTTCAACGTTTTCAATCATTGTTCCTTGTAAATCTGAAAATGAATACTGGACTCGATATTGTTGTAGCAATGATGTGGAAACTATGCTAAGTGAAGAAAAAGCATGTGCTT
>JAFLBY010000074.1:5532-15758 GCA_017302855.1 Candidatus Kapaibacterium sp. | reverse complement strand
ATGAAATTAATAGCCGAAATACATTACAAATACACTTTAGTTTGTTGCAGTCCAATATTAAAGATACAGAAATACATGTTTTAAGAGAGCAATATAGTATAATTGAAAAAGAAAAGCGGCACTTAGCTGCTCAGTTAGAATCAACATCAACCCGTATAACACAGCAAACTCATTCTATGAATATCCTTAAATCGGATATAATATCATTAATGAAAAATATTGATGAAATAAACTCACTGACTAAAGCCATAAAAAAACGACTTCATGAAACATCGCACTATCAAAAATCAAAAGAAGAACATTTTCATGGTCAGATAGAGGTGAATACTACATTCAAGAAAATTCTTTTTGATAAATATCCTACTCTAACACGAACAGAAATAGAGATTTGTCTTCTGATAAAGTCAGGACTTAGTAATGCACAAATAGCTGGCCTCATGTCGAAAAGTATTCGCACAGTGGAAAATCATAGAAACAGAATCAGAAAAAAACTTCATGCTTTAACAAATCAAAATCTGACCGTGGTATTGGAAATACTATCCACAGATGAGAGTAATTAGTGATATTATCCCATACATAGAAACTAATGAACCTGTGCTATCCTTACATAATCTATCCTATACCTGATACTATAGCATGACGATACCTCTTGCGAAGTTTCAAAATTCGTTTTTTTTCATTATATTTGTTTTCATTTTTTTACTAAAGGAGTTTTTATGGCAAGTCATCCTCAAACTTTTGTCCGTATTCAAAAAAAACCTCCAATTCCCAATCAGGGATATATCAGTTGTGATATCAACGCTGATGCTCTTATCGTAAACAAAGAAGACACTCGCGGGGAACATTCCACAAAAATTCAAGGTTGGGAAATTCTTATACAAGATTTTAATGGTTCAACTCTTGAAGTGCGTTTTCGCAATCCACTTGGGGTATTTCTTGGTGTTGATACTATAGCCAATGATAGTGTCGTTAAAGCACATGCAGGATTGGACAAAAACAGTCTTTGGAAATTAGAGAGCGATGGAAAAATTAGTATCACCCATGGTTCAAATACATTGTATATGACAATCAGCGGCACAGAAATTCGACTGACATCTTCAGCAGATAATGCCACATTGTGGGGTACAGACCTACATCCAAGTATTCCACCATTATTTCATAATCCATCAGCTTAGCAATGAAAAGAGTCTCTGACATACAAATTCGCCTCAAGCAAATTTTCGAGAGTCTCAGAATCAATCCTCAAGAATTTCTTGATGAAGTTCTTGAATTGCGACAAGAAATTATTCGTCTTAACAGCATCACCCCTCAAGGTGATGCTGTTATTCTTGTTGATATGGAATCACTCCATGTTCTCGGATTTATATATGAAATATTATTGCAATTTGATAATGTCCATAGAATTGCCGCTGAATTACAAGCAAAGGCAGAAATACATTCTTCATTTCTCTATAAAGGGATTGCGCAACTTCTTAAAGCAAAAGTTGCTTTGGCTACCGGTGATTATGCCTTAGCAAAAAAACTCTATGACATAGTATTGCCGATTTTTATACAGAAACATCATTTTCTTTATGTGCAAGCATGTTATATAGATATGTCTCGCATTCAGTATTATTATGCACAGTATGAACAATGTTTAGAATATTTATTTCTTGCAGAGAAAGAACATCAAATGCACCCTCAAAGTGAACGTGTGGGTATTATTATTCTTTCCCATATTATTACCGCATATTCTAGAATGGGGCATGTGGATAAAGTCCTCGAATATGCACATAAGAACCTTCAACTTGCACAACATATTCAATCTTCGAGAGATACAGCTACTGCTCTTTTTCAAGTTGCGAATGCTTTGACAAAAACACATGATTATGCGGAAGCAATACGCTATATGACAGAAGCAATGGAACTTGCCCGACAATACTCTTTTACCTCGTTTCATGCAAAATTTCTTGTCGGTTTAGCGGAAATTTATACTGTACAATCAATGTATGATAAGTCACTTCCCCTTTTACTTGAGGCATTAGAGGAATTTCAGAGAACTCAGAATAATCAAGCAATTGCGACAGTATATCTCCATCTTGCTATTATTCTTTCTCACAAAAAAGAAACCTGCAAGGAATCAAAAGATTATTTTGAAAAGGCATGTACTCTCGGTGATTCTCTGGGAATGA
The DNA here is from genome assembly GCA_017302855.1 of Candidatus Kapaibacterium sp. Classification (GTDB taxonomy): domain Bacteria; phylum Bacteroidota; class Ignavibacteria; order Kapaibacteriales; family UBA961; genus UBA2353. The sequence continues at coordinate 13,587 of JAFLBY010000074.1, read as the reverse complement.
AACATTTTCTCAGTGTGGCGTTTCATGATTATGCCGATGCACTCTATCGTTTTGAAGAGTATGAACAAGCATTTCTCAAGCAAAAGGAAGCACATATATTGCAACAAGAATTACGTAATGAAGAATCACTTCAGAAATTACGAGATCTCGAAGTTCGTTATGACTTACAATTAAAAGAAAAAGAAAATGAAGTTCTTCGTCTTACCAATAAAACATTATCTCAAGAACGTACCAGTTTACAATTACAGTTAACCATGAAAACAAATTCAATGCTGGAACAATTACGCGCAGTCACACTGTTGCGTAATAATATTTTAGAGTCCATAGAGACTTTGGATAAAGCAGAGTTGATACTTAAAAATGTAAAAAATACTCTGCGTAATAACCCGCTTTTGCGCCCTGATTGGGATACCTATATGCAAATGGTAATGGAAATTCATCCGAATTTTGTAAAAGATTTACTTATCAAATATCCCGGCTTAACAAAACAAGAAGTGCGAGTTTGTGTGTTATTGAGATCGAATTTGACAACGCCTGAAATTGCTGAATTATTAAATGTCAGTGATCGTACTGTGGAAAATACTCGACTTCGCATACGAAAAAAGATCATGATTACCGAAGGCGAAACCATTCAATCGGTACTCAATCGTTTGTGATGAAGATTGCTTAATGTATGTTCATTGTTGTGAGTAAATATCATCATTGTGTATGGTTATGAACTTATTATGCTGTATATTTGATGTAGAAAAAGTGGATGTTTGTGGTGTGTATATAGAATGTTCTTGTCAAAGTACATGGGTATATATACAATCTCCATATAATTATTTAGAAAAACCTTATAATCTAAAGGTTAATGATGAAACGATTAACTCTCGGCATCTTACTCGTATTTTTCTGTATATTCTTGCCTGTGTCTGCACAGAAATCTTTGCAGAAAAGTGATTGTTATGAATGTGCACTCCCCAAAGCACCCGGACAAAAGCAGAATTTTGCTGATGTTGTACTCCGAAAGGGTACTATTTTTTATAATGTCACTTCTGTCAAGAGGGAAGTAAATCAACGATATACTCAAGTGATGCAATTTGTGCGAATACGTTATCTGCGCGATTCCCTCTGTGCTGACACATTGCTCAATATTTATGACATCAAGGAATTAAGAATTTCCGGTTTGGGTCCTAATGGCGGTACTTTGGCAACACCAATATATCCGGCACGTGAGTTTTATTATACCAAAGAACCTTTGCCCTTGCCGACAAGTTTTTTTGAACTCACACCTGTGATTACCTTTTCAGGATCAGATAAATCTCAACGTTCGATTGGCTATGGCGTACCTGCTTTTGGCGGGGAAGCTCTTTTGGCTCCATTTGGTTCATTGCTTGGCGAGCGACTGTCTTTAGGAATTGGAGGAGGAATTTTCTTTGATGCAGATCGCCACCGATTTCCTGTCTTTGGTCATCTTCGATTTAATTTCAAAGGTACAACAAAACTGTCTCAATCTATAACACTACTGCCGTCTCCATGCAAGTTTAGATTACGCGATACTACCAATAAAGTATTTTTTTCTTTTGAACCGGCGTCCAGAGTTCCCTTTTCCGACGATTATATAGAGAAAAATGGTTTTGAAACTTTGGATTCAACAGTATTTATCGGTTATCAATCAGTATATGAATCGTCAGACTTTCGACCATTCCTATTTATTGAAGGTGGTCCGATTTTTAATGGTAATTTCGACGGCGCAGGTGCGAATCCTTCTGTAAATTCCGGAGATTATTCACAATATTTTATTGGAGCAGGAGCGGGAGCACCATTACCCTTCGCTGATTTTATTACAGTCAGTATAGGCTATCGTTATATGCGTTTACATGTTCGTACACCATGCCCGAGTTGTCCGCCAACACAAAGTGGAGACCCTAATAATTTCTTTTTTTTAAACACAAATATAAAACATAATGCTATCCTCAAACTCGGATGGCGTTTGCAATGGTAAATACGGAGAAAAATATGAAAATACATCTATGGTCAAAATTTCTGTTTTCCTTAGTATCTGTAGCACTTATGTTATTGTGTAATAGCTGTCAAAATGCTACGGAGCCAACAAATATTGTTGTGAACAATGGAGCTGATGTAACGGTAACAGTAAAAAATCAAGCCAATAAAAATATAAATGTTACTGTTTTGTGGAAATTGTTGATTGGTAAGAATTCTTCTACTGAATTTCAGACTTTACGACAAATTCAAAATGGAACATTTCGTGAAGTTTTACCAATAAATTTAACGGATACGCCCGCTGAGCAAGTACGCTTTGTGTTTCTGACACGTTATAATGGACCTGATGTTGCAACGTATGCAGGAAGTTTACCCTTTAATGGAAATTCTCGTTTCGATACTGTTATTGCATGTGGTTTATTGCAAAAAGAAATAATATTAATGCAACAGACTCAACCGATTTGTTGTAGGACACTATTAACACCGCAAAATTTTGAGTTGTTAATTAATAGTCCTCTTTTTTCAGCAGATACAACCTATAGCAGCATTGTAAATATTAATGCACAAAGTCCATGTGACGGACCAATGACAGTGCAAGCTCCAACAATAACACCGACAGATAGCAAATTTGAGACAAAAGCAAAAATTAATTCTCCAACGGGTTCTCAAATTGTCAATTTGCCATTCACCTTTACTCCGTCAATTGGTTCATCTGTGCAATGGATTATTATCTACAAAGATCCACCAACGACGGTCAATGCTCTTTCATCTCACAGTGTGGATTTTACGATTTCATCAAATTCAGATCCACAATGTATTAGCGGCAGCGGAAATATTGAAAGAAAAACAATAGTGACCTCAAACTGTGATTGCCCTTTTGCACGCGATACAACGGTGGTGTATCCTCAACCAACACTACCAAGAGATGAAGTATGTATTAACACCGCTCCAAAGAGAGTAACAATACCAATACCCGTCATTAGTAATACTTCCCAAGATAATTGTCGTTTGCTAATAACATTGCGTCAAAAAAACGGTCATCAAGGAATTTCAATTCTTGGATTTAATGGTGGGATTGAATTATTTAATGGTGTTGAAGTACCAAAAGGACAATCTGTGGATTCATTATCTATTGCTGTGCAAACAAACGTTGCGGGACTCATTGATGGTGAATTTATGTATGATATTCAAGTCATTAATGAAGATAATACAATAAAGCAGTGTAATACAATGACAATTCAGTATAGAGGAGTGGGCAGTACCGGATTATGTTCTATCCTTCCTTCCTCTTCATTATTTATTAATGGCAATGTTAATAATATTGCTGAAATAATTACATGCGTCAATTTCACTTCCGAAGGTAAAACTCTGATTATCGAAAACACAAGTATATGTCCATTAGATCTGACGCTTACATTCACTAATGCACGTTCAGGATTATTTGGTGCATACATTAAAGATTCTGCCGGTAATTTCAATGATGTTTCTGATTCTCGATTTACTATAAAACCCAAATCAAGGCAAACATTCTATATTCGTTTTTTTCCTGAAAATTCTGATGTATATCCTTCCGGCTCTTGTTCCGGTGTGCAACCGATTATTGATTTTACGGGAACGCTCACCATTAATGGATGTACACCACAAAGTATAATACTCAGAGGTAAAGCGGATATTGATTGTTACTCCAAATTTAGCAATAGTATATATCAACACGGTCAATTAGATGGCTCAACAAAACAATTTCAAAATGTTTTGCTTATCTCTACAAATGGAGAAAGTATTACCCAAGCCGATAAACCGAAAGACTCTTCAGCATTATTTGTTGATCGTTTTTCTATAACGGGAACTGCGCCGAACGGTACGGTAAACAGTGCAGATATAAGTACGGGCGTGCCAACAGGATTTTTGAAATTTTGGAAAGCACAAACCGGTACAAATGCTGAAGATGATATATGTGGATTGCTAGAAAATATCATGTGCGATCCATCAAATCAGAATCAAATAAATGGTTCTTCTTCGTGGCCCTCAACAATGAATATCAATGTCAATGATGTCCTAATTTTCCGATACCAAACAACTTCGGGAGTAGAATATTTCGGCATATTTTGGATTAAAAAATTAACATGGAGTTCCGGGTTTCCTAATGCCAAACCACAAGTTGAATATACTCTTTGCTATCCATTTAAGAGGTAAATTATAATGAAAATAATATTTTTTTTCTGCATGAGTATTTGTTTACCGTTGAGTACTATTGCGCAAGTTCAACAATACAAAGAATTATGTACACCGAATGATGATTATGCAACTTCATTTAGGACTGTAAAAAATGGTGTGGAAATATGGTTAAACACCTCTGACGGAATGAAGAATACTCGGTCAAGACGCTTAATAAAAGTACAATGCAATAATTCTACTTTATTGAATGGTAATGTCTTGCCGGAGCCAATAAATCAACGTGAAGAAAACAGTCATCGAGTATATTTGGATGGTAGCCCGACATTTGCATACTGTGATACGACGTATGGAATCTTCGTTTCTAATCGCTCGCACAATGGTGCCGATATGGACAATGATTTATATGAAATGTCATTAGTGGAAAATCAATGGAAAGTCAGACGAATTGATGAATTAAATAGTCCTTATTGGGATGATTCGCCTTGTTTATCAAAAGATGGAAATATTTTATTTTTTGCCACAACACGTGATAATCCAAATACAGGGTTGACAAATATATATTATTCCATTCGTACAAATGCTGGTTGGAGTACGCCACAACCATTGTCTGATGTGAATACATTGTATTACAAGGAAGAAGCACCTTTTTTAGGCAGTGACGGTTATTTATATTTCAGTACAAATCGTGATGGCGACCTTGATATTTACCGTATTAGGATTGATCCATTAACCGCACGTACATATCCGCCGGAAATGCCTGTTCCATTTGAAGGAGTAAATCAAAAAGGATCGGATGAAGCATTACCAACACTTTCTGCGGGTGGAAGCTGGTTGCTTTTTTCCTCAAATCGCACTACCGAAAATAAAAAATCTCGTGACTATGATATATGGATGAGCAAAATTCATGAAGGGAATGATACTATTCCTATTCGAGCTATCACCCGTACAAGAACATTTAATACCGCATTTGAAGAGTGGGAAGATATTATGCTTCCATGTGCAACTGAACTTATTGTCAGCGATAAAAATACGGGATTAAAAAAAATATTCGCACTTGATAAAGAAGGGGGAGCTTTGCTGACAATGCCAAGAGCTACAGATAATACCCCTTGTAATGATTATCGTTATCGTGAATTGATTGTAACGGTAAAACCGCCAATCGTGACCAATAAAGAATTTATTGCTGAAACTGATACTTTGCTTATTGATGTATTGGCGCAAAAAAATTATAATCACACGCTGTATGTATGGGATAAATCTATCCCCGAAGATCGCGAATGTGTGCAAAATTTTCCTGTGACTGAAGTACAGTTTTTTTTGACATGCTATTGGTGTCCGACAACATTACAATATAGTTCTTATCTACCATGCCAATCAGTATTTAAAGATTCACTTTGTACAACTGTGGACTATCAAATACCCGAAAAAAAATGTGATAATGGCGATATATATTCATATACATTAGATTTTACACCGCCTAAAGTGTCTGCATATCGTAATACGGGATTATGTATTCCGGGCAGTGAGTTGGCGAATCATCAACAGAAAATTTTATGGGCAAACAGAGTAGATACAGCTGTTGAAACATTTATTGCAAATATGAAATCGGCTCTCCAAAGACCTTGTGTACAAAAAGCGATACGCAAAGGTCAAAAAGTAAATGTGGAAGTCATTGGTTGGACAGACCCTCGTGGTATAGATCCGGCTTGTCTTTATACCGGTGAAGAGATTAATTTTGCAAAAACATTTATACGATTGCATAATTTGGAGAAAAAAAAGCACTATTTACCTAATGGTATTCTTAAATCGAATACACGTTTTAGAAATTCGGGTGAAGAGGGCAATGAATTATTAAGTGATGTGCGTGCATATTATACGGCATTACTCCTTGATTCTTTATGGACAGAGTATGTGCCTGATTATAAATTGCTTAAATCTATGAACCCACCATTGTTGGAAGTTACAGCAATGGGAAAAGGTATAAAAAAAGGACAAAAGGGTTATGAATTTAAACGTTCAGCAAATGTCATAGTCAGAACGCCCGGCGAAGTTGAAAAACTTGACCCATATAAAGAGATTTCCGGTCGTTTTGTTTCGCTAACAGGAATGCCTTGCGCAGTATTGTACAACAGAACTATTGCATCACCGGTCAGTTCCCATTCGATTTCAGCTCAGAATTTTAATACAAATACTCAATCTAATGTACAAAAACATATATCTTTTCCATCGTCACATCCTGCTGCAACTCCGAAACCGATAGTTTCATCGGCATCTCATCCGGTCAGTTCGGAAAATAATAAAACGGTAATGCTTGCCTCACCTGATCGTGGCACCAGTACTTGTTTTACGGTATTGCTTGGTATTTTTGACAATGAGGAAAGTGCTCGAAAATTAATAAATTTCCTTGACAATCCCAAGTATCTGTATAAATCTTCTATTGCTGTGTATTTTTCACCTAATGGAAAAAAAGAATATCGTGTCATAAGTAATTGTTTTACCTCAGAATCATCAGCGCAAACAGGATTATTAACTGCTAAGGATATTCTTCAAAAAAATAATATAACCTTCAGACCAAGAGTGTTATATTCGGCTGACCAAGATATAGTGAGCGACCAAGACACTGTCCGCATTCACTTATTATGTGACAATAATGCCGCTGATTTTTGTAAAACCATCCAAAATTTTTATGAAAAAAATACACATTATGTTTTTTATCAAAGAAGTAATGAATCATTAGCTTTGGCTATGTATATGCAAAAAACAACAACTGTCTATTATTATTCGGAGCAAACAAAACAAACGGCATCGGATATTGCGCAACTTATTGAAGCATTGACAGGTATGAAATGTAAGACTATGCGTGAAACACTCTCTCAAAAGTCAAGCCGTCCCGATGATGCTGTCAATCATATTACTGTGTTTGTCACAAAGTGATAGTGTTAGGAAGGGACACATAATTAAATCTATTGTAAGGATTTACAAAAATTTAAGTGCGCAAAATATTAAAACCATACTCTTTGGGTATATGCCGTCATATAAAATCGTCTTTCGCAGAATGAGATGATTTCAGAGGGGGATAGTACAGTTCTTTAACTTATGGTGCATAGACCATGAAGCACAGTATTTCGACATTTTTTTGTACTTTTGAAACGTTCATAGTAGTGTAAAATTCGGAATCATCGTTCAAGAAACAGACTCTGTATTTTATTATGGACATTTTTTTGAACAATGTAAATTCTATGTGATGCGAGCTTTACTCTATTGTTGTTTGTCTATTGTTTTTGGACTTTTTTGCATGCAAAATCCACTTTTTGCATCATCAACGACATTCAAATTGAAGTGCCATTTTAATTGGGATACTATTATGCCAATTGAAAAAAAAGTTGAGATTGTTGTAAAACTTATTCGAAAGAATGAATCAAATCCGGTATGGAAAAAAAACTATTCGGTGAAGTTAGTAGGGGAGTGGGAAGAAGTATTTTACGTGTCAATGAATGTGCGTCGTGATGATTTTCCGAGGAAATTTTTTGCGGATGATTCCTTAGTTATCCTTCATGAAAATCGTGTGCTGCATACCTATCCGGCTACACGACTTGTGGCTCATAATGATCATTTTCCATTGTCAGTGGGTTATTCTGCACTTAATTTTAATAACTCTGATGATGTGAACAGTGGTGTATCAATTGGATTGGGTGGAATTTTACATCCGATGACCCGAGATGAGTATGACTCAACCGTATGGCATAAGGACAATTTTATTGCAGGTATAAACGGCTCTTTCCAATACTTCAGCGATGACCGTGTGCAGCAATTTTACATGTTTAGATTTGACTTTCTTATTGGCTATTCATTGAATTCATTGTCTGTTTATACAGGGTTTTCATTACCTGCAGC
>JAFLBY010000074.1:0-5522 GCA_017302855.1 Candidatus Kapaibacterium sp. | reverse complement strand
TCAAAGAGCGTCCACAGTTTGCTGATACATATCTTTTTGGTGTGAGATATGATATAACAGAAAAATACTTTATCAAAGGAGAACTATTTTTTAATAATGAACGCTTTCCAATTACACGACGACCTGTTGGTTCGACAAAAGCAACTCCACTTGTTTCCACATCATTTTCATTAAGCATCGGTATTGATATATAGTGATTTTCTTGATTAGACAAAAAAAAACCGTAAGGGTGGAGCTCCTTACGGTTTCCTTGTATTCACTTATGAAAGGTGAAATCCAAGGGCTTATATTTCTTTTTTTTCTGAATATTGTACTGATTCTTTGAGGGCAAAATTACAGTGTTTGCCAGTTAATCGTTTGTTAAATGATTGTAACATGCCGTTAAAATATCATCATTGTCCATAGTGTTTCTATGGCGCACAAGTACGCTGTTGAGTATTACAATGTTTCACTCTTTGGTCAAATCACTTTGTTATGGCGCATCCTTTTGGGTATGAGTCGTGGCAAATCATTCTCTTCGATTTTTTTACATTCTTTGGACAAAAGTTTGCATAAACAATAAAAAGTCATTAGTTTGCGTCACGAAACGGTGAATATATATGTTGCTGACGCACCTGCTGATATGCTATCATTGCTTCGATCCCAATGCAAACATTTCCGCAAGAGAAGTTGGACACATTCACCACAATAACAGACCTTATCTTCGGATATCGTTTATTCATGTACATTTATCTATTTATACAGTATGGAAGGTAATTTTTCAAATAGAGTTCAGGATGTGATACGTTTAAGCCGTGAAGAAGCTTTACGCCTTGGGCATGATTACATCGGTACTGAACACTTGCTTCTCGGAGTCATTCGCGAAGGCGACAGCATGGCTATGAAAATTCTCCGCAATCTTAGCGCGGATATTCATAAACTTCGCAAAACCATAGAAGATTCCATCAGATCATCGAGCGGAACACTTACCATAGGCAATATTCCCTTGACAAAACAAGCTGAGAAAGTCTTAAAAATCACATATCTTGAAGCAAAACTTTATAAATCGCCCGTCATTGGTACGGAGCATTTGCTCTTATCTCTTTTACGCGATGAGGATAATATCGCAGCGCAAATTCTTTCCCAGTTCTCTATTACCTACGATATCGTCCGACGTGAATTAGATAATATCATCAATGGTAAGCCAACAACACCTGCTAAACAACCAACAAAGCAAGTGGGTGCGGCAACGACACGCAAAGAATCAGATAGAGTAAAAACTCCGGTGCTCGATAATTTTGGCAGAGATTTAACAAAGCTCGCAATTGAGGGAAAATTAGATCCTGTTATTGGGCGTGAAAAAGAAATCGAACGCGTAGCACAGATTCTCTCACGTCGCAAAAAAAACAATCCCGTCCTCATCGGTGAGCCCGGCGTAGGTAAAACTGCTATCGTCGAAGGACTTGCTCTCAAAATCATTGAGAAAAAAGTCTCACGTATTCTTTTCGATAAACGTGTTGTTACTTTGGATTTAGCTTCATTGGTTGCTGGAACAAAATATCGCGGTCAATTCGAAGAGCGTATGAAAGCAGTCATGAATGAATTAGAAAAAGCCAAAGACGTTATTCTCTTCATTGATGAGTTACATACTATCGTTGGTGCAGGCGGTGCTTCCGGTTCGCTTGATGCCTCCAATATGTTCAAACCCGCTTTAGCACGCGGTGAAATTCAATGTATTGGTGCGACAACACTTGATGAATATCGTCAGCATATAGAAAAAGACGGTGCGCTCGACAGACGTTTCCAAAAAGTCAATGTTGAACCACCAAGTGCAGATGAAACTATACAAATTCTCATCAATGTCAAAGAACGCTACGAAGCTCATCATGGCGTCCGCTATACCGATGCAGCCATCACAACATGTGTGCGGCTCGCTGAACGCTATATCACTGACAGATACCTCCCCGATAAAGCACTCGATGTTCTTGATGAAGCAGGGGCGCGGGTACATCTCGCAAATATCTCCGTACCCAAAGAAATTCTTGATCTCGAAGAAGAAATCGAAAAAGTACGGCTCGGTAAAAATGATGTCGTCAGGATGCAAAATTTTGAAGAAGCGGCGCGTTTACGTGATTTAGAGAAAAAACTCACGACCGACCTTGAAACTGCTCAACAAGAATGGGAGAAAAAAGCTGCCGAAATGGTCTATACCGTCTCCGATGAAGATATTTCTGATGTCGTGGCAATGATGACCCGCATTCCGGTAAACAAAATTGCCGAAGGTGAATCTGCAAAACTTCTCAAAATGGAAGATGAGCTCAAAAAGGTTATTGTTGGGCAAGATGCTGCCATCAAACAACTTACAAGGGCAATTCGCAGAGCAAGAGCAGGACTCAAAGATCCTTCTCGTCCCATTGGTTCCTTTATGTTCTTGGGTCCAACCGGCGTTGGTAAAACAGAATTGGCAAAAGCTCTCGCTCGCTATATGTTCGACAGCGAAGACGCGCTCATTCGCGTGGATATGAGTGAATACATGGACAAATTCACCGTGTCGCGACTTGTCGGTGCGCCTCCGGGATATGTCGGCTATGAAGAAGGCGGACAGCTCACCGAAAAAGTACGACGCAAACCATATAGCATCATCCTACTCGATGAAATCGAAAAAGCACATCCCGACATCTTCAATATACTTCTCCAAGTATTCGATGACGGTATGCTCACTGACGGTTTAGGAAGAAAAGTGGATTTCAAAAACACCATCATCATCATGACATCTAATGTCGGGGTGCGTGATGTCAAAGCAGGTGGCAAGATTGGTTTCTCCGACGATATTCCTCAAAGTGAATACAATGATATGAAAGGAACCATCGAAGAATCAATGAAACGACTCTTCAATCCCGAATTTATCAATCGTATTGATGACTATATTGTCTTCCATAAACTGCAAAAAGAACATATTTTCCAAATCATTGATATTCAATTACGCGGATTAACAAAACGACTGCACAACAATGATATTACCCTTGAATTAACCGACAAAGCAAAAGAATTTATCGGTGAAAAAGGCTTCGATGAAAAATATGGCGCAAGACCGCTACGCAGGGCATTGCAAAATCTTGTCGAAGACCCACTCGCTGAAGAAATTCTTCGTGCCGGATTTAGCAATAGCATGAAAGTCATTGCCGATTATTCCGAAGGAAAAGATGAACTCACCTTCGATTATCAAGTCGTTACTTTCGAGGTCACTCCCGATGGTTCTCTCCATGAAGAACCGCATCATGCAAGTGAATAATCTTTTAATGCACACACACAATCCTGCTGACAAACATCAGCAGGATTTTTTTTATCTTACTACAAAATCATCACTTCAAGAATAATGTGGCGAGAAAGACATGAAACACACAATCATTCATATCATTATCTTCGTTTCTCCTTTCATACTCTTAGCCCAAGCTCCCTCTCTCATCCAAGATACCACCATACGTAACAGACAACATATACGACCCTATGAAATTTTTACAGGGTATGGCAATGGAAGTTTCGGGCATACCATCACTATCGGCATTCGGCACAAATTCCTTGGTCTCACAACATTATTCACCGACTTTGGTGGGAGAAGTCTTCCCGCTACAGCACAAAATCAAGTGCAAACACCTTTCAGAAACCTCAATACCTTCAAAAATGCTATTGTAACCTATGGACTTACTTTTGATTTGCATATTCCGCTCCAACAACACATATTTCTCTTCCCATCCTTAGGAATAGCAAATCGCGTCTATGAATACACCTACGATATTCAATCCGATTGGGTCTATGAAAGGCAGCTCCACGACGAAGAAAAAGAACTCTGCTACGGCATAGGAGCGGCTTACTTCATTCCACTCAATGACATGTCCGATATAGCTCTCTCCGTTTCATACAGAAATATATTCGGGCTGGTCGGCTCCGTGGGATTCGCATTTTAATACCTTTATACCCCACTCATCATCATAGACAAACAAAAAAAAATCCCACTGATACCATATCAGCAGGATGTCATCTACCAAACTACAAATTCTACTTACTGTATATAACCCTCAGTCACATACTCACGACCATTATACTTCAATGTAAATTTCACAGGTTCCGGCTTCGTATAATCCGGTAAATGGCTGCGAACAAGAGACAAATCAACCATCTTTTTACCATACACCATTGCCTGGCACATATCCGGCTGACCATCTGTCATCATATGAATCGTTATGCCATCCTCCGGAGTGCTCATATCTTGAGGGTCAGCATAAAAACGGAAATGCACAGGTGCGCAGCCGCCCGAATAACTAAATGCAACCACCAAATGCTTATCAACACTCACCGACTCAACCTGAATATCCCGCGTGCTTGGTGGTATATTCGCCACACCCGGCATCGGAATCAACGGTAAAAACTCCACATCATTATTACCACCGCCATCATTGCCCCCATCATTACCGCCATCATCCCCTGCCGAACGAACATAACGCAATGTATAGGTATTATCATCACTGCCCTTGCAATAAATCTCCAGCTCCTTCTCATTCACCGCATACGAATACGCACTTTGCAAAAGCGACGCATACTTCTTATCGAGACTCTCCGCATCGCATAAGACCTTCGAGCCGCCATAACTCAGCACCGACAAAGAGTTTTCCCACAATTTCACCTCCGAGCGATACTGATTGCAATCTGCACGACCCATCGCAAAACTCGGTTGGAACATAATAGTAAACACTTGCCCCGACGGAACCACCTCTTCCTCCACCGGCAAATTATCCGTCAACGGATACTGTGCAATAGAACGCAAAGTCCACTCCACGCCATAATACTTCGCCATCGTGATAGGCTTCGGGTCGCCGCCATTGCCCGGATCCCACGGATCAATAGGTGTTTCGCGGCATGATTGAAGAACAAAAAGGGCTAAAACCATCAACCCCATAGAAAAACGCATACGTGACATCATCGGAATTACTCCATGTGATATGATACAAAAACCATTGTACCGTAATAACTTCCCATACCATAACTCTGTTTCAGTAGCAAGTATATTGGGAATGCACTTATCTTGACTGCTGCCCGCAGGACGGGACGGATGTTTTTTCATAGAACACAAATTCTATAAACATTTAATCCCTTCGGGATTTATGAACTATTGAATTTCATCCCCTCCGTCGGAGGGGTGTCCGCAGGACGGGGTGGGTTCTCATTGAGGGGTGTCCGCAGGACGGGGTGGGTTCTCATTGAGGGGTGGCAGACGCATTCTGACGGGGTGGATGATTTTTCACAAATTCTATAAACGTTCAATCCCTTTGGGATTTATGAACTATTGAATTTCATCCCCTCCATCGGAGGGGTGTCCGAAGGACGGGGTGGTTTATCTTTGAGGGATGGGGCTAATCGAAATGCCTCATAGTTTTCAACTTTTACTTCTCACTCTTCTATTTTCCAATTATTGTTTATATCGTAGATTATATTATCAACAGAATCACTGATAAATTCAAAAATATTTTGCAACTCTTTTTCGAAAA
>JAFLBY010000073.1 GCA_017302855.1 Candidatus Kapaibacterium sp. | reverse complement strand
GGAGCGACTCATTTCTAATGCGCGTGAATGATATTCGATAGCTTTATCATACTCGCATGCTAATTGAAATACATTTCCCAAGTTGCCTAAGGTGTGGGCAATTCCCACTTTATCGTCAATTATTTCACGTTGCGATAATGATTTGAGTAAATATTCTATGGCAATTACGTGTTTGCCTTGGGCATCATAGACACCCGCAATCGCATCATAGAGCCGCGTGGTATCATAAGGCATATTTTCTGACTCGAAATATTCAAGTGCCTTAAACATTTTTTCAAGTGCTTCGCTGTAATTACCGTGAATAAAATTGATAGTCCCAATATTACCGATAATGCGCGCACCTTGTTCTTTAAAGCCGTTTTCTTCAAATAATGCAAGAGCTTTTTGAGCATATTCCATAGCAATGCCATATTCTGAGCGCGTGTAATATATGCGTGCTATAGTGTTATAAAGATGCCCTCGCTCATCGGGTTGTGTTGTGTCATTCTGCAAAAGAAGAGCTTGTTGGGCATTGTCAAGAGCTTTATCTGTTTCGCCTATTTCAGAATATAATGATGCCATTACACGCAAAACCCTGCCTCGTAAAGGGGTTTGGGGCACAAAGTCTGTTTTATCGAGAGCTTCGTACAATATGTTGAGTGCATTGCTAAAATTGCCGCGTTTTAACTGAATAACACCGTTCAAGAACAATGCTTGTATATCATAATTATAGAATATGTCTTGAGTTATGCTGTCTTTATGCTCTTGCAAGTATATACGTAATTCATCACAATATTTCATTGCCAATACATAGTCGGCTTTTTTTTCCGCCGATTTTGCTCGACGTATCACATCTTCGCAATATTCTATAGTGTTTGCCATTGTTTTGGTTATATTTATCTGCTTTGCAAAATTTTTGCCCACCTTGTTATCGTTGAGATTACACGATACGTTTACAAATATACAGGAAAAAAAGTTTGCATAAACTAACATTGAAATGGTTGTGATGGGTTCTATGTTTCAAATCATTGCACATCAAGAAAATCTCTACAATTATTGCAATCCCGATATAACTTTGTCTGAATACTGATTTTTCCTTGTAATTTTGCCGATAGACATAATACTGTGAGGAGATAAAATGGCACAAACATATTCATTCGACATCGTTTCTGAAGTAAGTATGCAAGAAACAGACAATGCCGTCAATCAAGCAATCAAAGAAATAGGCAGCCGTTATGATTTGCGTGGTTCAAATGCGGAAGTTGTTTTCGATTCAAAACTTAAAACGATTTCTATACGTGCTGAAGGTGAGCATTTTGTTGAAGCGGTACGTGAGATTATACAACAGAAATGCCTTAAACGAGGAATTTCCGCATTATCTCTCGATGCCGGTAAGCCCGAAGCTTTTGGCGGTAAAACTATTCGTATGACCATCAAGATTAAAGATGGTATGGAACAAGATGAGGCAAAAAAAATAACTGCTCTTATTCGCGATTCGAAGAGTAAAGTGCAAACACAAATTCAAGGCAATCAAGTAAGAGTCACCGGTAAAAGCAAGGATGATTTGCAAGAGGTTATCTCTCTGCTTCGCAATGCCGATTTGCATTTTCCCGTACAGTTTATCAATATGCGATAAAAATGAAAGAGAGTTTATATCCGGAGTTATGTGGCTTTGGAGTTTCCTGTGTACAATTCTGTACAAATAACAATCAAGAAAATCTTTGCAATCTCTTTAATTCCGTTATATTTTCCACATAATACATTACTGCATAAAAATGGCTGATTTTATTCATTATTGTAATTGTCTTTGCTGACTTTCTACATGAAATTGTTCGGTTAATTCATGAAGATGTTCAGTCATTGAGTAAAGGTGCTCGGCATCATTGGCAATTTCAGTGGTGGTAGCCGCAGCTGTTTCGGCAACGTCTCGAATTGTATCTACTGTTTGTGCAATACTTTGAGCGGTTGACGCCAATTCTTCGCTTGAGCGAGCCATAGTAGAAATACGCTGAGACATTCCCTCCACACGAACAAGGATGTCTTGAAGTGCTTGGGCTGCTTGTTCTGCTTCTCTTTGTCCGGTAGCAACCACTTTTGTTCCTTGATTCATTGCTGCCACCGCCGATTGAGAATCTTTTTGTATGCGTTTGATGATGGCTGCAATGTGGTGGGTAGCGTCTTGTGTGCGCTCGGCAAGTTTGCGCACTTCGTCGGCAACCACAGCAAATCCACGTCCTTGGTCACCGGCGCGCGCAGCTTCGATAGCGGCATTCAAAGCCAATAAATTTGTCTGGTCGGCAATTTCTTCAATCATTTGAGCCGCCGATCCAATCTCGGTAGTGCTATCGCCTAATCGTTCGATTGTTGCAGCACTTTCTTGTACCACCGAAGCTATACTATTAATTCTTTGGATTGTTTGCTGCACGACAGTACCGCCTTGCGTAGCTTGATGAACAGCGGAGCGCGCTTCTTCGACGGCAAGATGTGCTTGTGATGAATTGTCATTGATAGTCGAAGCCATTTCTTCTACAGCGGCGGCAATCATAGTGGTATCGTTCGCTTGTTTTTGAATACCTTGCGCCATCGTTTCAGCACCTTCCATAATGCGCCGACTTGCAGCAGCGGTAGAGTTCACGGACTCAATAATTTTTTCTATCATATCGCTCATCCTTTGCAAAGCATGATTGTAGCCATGAAATAAGCGGGAAATATCATCATTATTGGTTGCTGTTAATCTTCCCGTCAAATCGCCTTCGGCAAATTGCTCGACGCTATGCAACATTAATGTCACATTATCTTGCACATATTGTTTTTCACGTTCCAAGGTCATCATCATTGTGCGAATATTGTGTACCATCTTTGCAAAAGACTCGGCAAGTTTACCTGTTTCATCCATTGTGTCAATAGTGACTTGGATATCGGTGTTACCGGCAGCCACCTCACTTGCGGCATTTTGCAATTGGCGTATAGGCGTGCTAATGCCTTTTACGGTAAAAAAGGCAATGGTTATAACAATACAAAGCATTGCGGCATTGGCAATCATGATAACGGTAATCGTCGTGGAGGAAATCTGAACCGAATCCAGAGCGGTTTGATTGCTTCCCGATTTACTTAATTCAACCACTTGACGCAACTTAGCCGATGATTGGGTATAGATATCCTGTGACATACTTTCCAAAATAGCCACCGCATCGGTGCGTAAACCCGCATGGGATAACTTGAGCATCTCATCACGTAAGAATAAATACTCCTTCAACATATCGCTAAATTCTTTATACAGTTTTTTTTCTTCTGACGATGCGATGAGTAATTCAAACTTGCGTTGATGCTCTGACAATGTACCCATAACAACACCCATTTGTTGTTCCAATGAATTGCGGGCAGAATCGGTTTCAGCAGAGATATGTCGCCACTCTAGAATGCGTAAATCTGCAAAATGTTTATTCATCTCCGCCGCATAAAATGCCGCAGGTTGCCACCGTTCTATAATCTCATTGTTGCGGCTGTTCATAGATTGCAATTGACGATAGATAAAGATGTTTTCCGCAAGCACTAACACAAACACTACTGCAAAGACAAGCCCTAATTTCACACCTAAAGAGCGATTAGCAAACCATTTCATAGATACCACCTTTCACAATAAACAACAAATTTATATTATAAGTATGCTTAGAAATATGACAATTCTCAGTCTTAGACCTAAAAATGATGAAATTTCTCAATCAAAGTGCTAACATCATACACACAGTCATTGTTGTCCTCTTCGAATGAGTCCCCACGAAGTACAATCTGCATATAATCCCTTCCCTTGATTTTTTTCACCATATTCTTTATCAAAGAGTGTAGCATACATCAAGAAATTTTATGTATTTACGGGACTTTTTTATACTTTTTGAAAAAAACACTTGACTCTCACCCTACGTGAGTGTCTAATTTTGCATCAATAAAAAAAGGAGTTATATATGGAAGAACAAACATTTTCTATTCGACACGTTTCTGCGATGTCAGGGGTCAGCATACGTACACTTCGTCTTTATGATGAGATAGGATTATTACAGCCTTTAGTACGAACGGAAGCTCGGTACAGACTGTATGGGAAAAATGAATTATTGCGTTTACAACAGATTCTATTCTACAAAGAGCTTGATATTCCTTTGGCTACAATCCGAAAAATTCTGGATAATCCGGCATTTGATACACTCACTGCATTATATCATCATCACAAAGAATTACTCAAAAAGAAAGACAAAATTGAAAAACTTTTACAGACACTTACTCATACCATTCAATCAATAGAAGGAGAATTACAAATGAATTACGATGATTTGTATCAAGGATTTGATACAGTAACCGCCGAAGCATATCGAAAAGAAGCAAAAGAAAAATACGGAGTCGAGTCGGTTGAGCAATCAGAACATGCTCTGCTGAGTATGAAAAAAAAGGACTTTCAAACATTACAAGCCATGATGAGGAATACACTTGAAAATCTGTTCAATCTATCTCATAAACCTATGAATGATGAAGAAGTTCAAGGGTTGATTCATGAGTATTATAGAATAATCAGAGAACTATGGGGTACATCATCGTCTGAAGATTCTCAAGCAGAACAATTTATAGGATTAGGGCAGCTTTATTGTGATGATGAACGTTTTTACTTGGTTAATAATTGTTATAATAAAGAATTTGCTGAATTTATGGCTGCGGCAATGAAATATTATGCCGAAAAACAACTGTACTAAAAAAAAAGGCGGTTATAAGCCGCCTTTTTTTATTTTTACTTATATCATATCGAATCGTGTATAGGGACGCAACACTTCGGGTACACGAATATGTCCGTCTTCGGTTTGATAATGTTCCAATATCGCTACCATTAATCGTGATGTTGCTAAACCACTGCCATTTAATGTATGCACAAATTCCGGTTTACCATTGGGTTCTTTATAGCGAATATTAGCACGACGCGCTTGAAAATTCTCAAAATTAGAACAACTGGACACTTCCAACCATTTTTGCTCACAAGGTGACCATGCTTCTAAATCATACGTCTTTGCGCTCGAAAAGCTTGTATCGCCATCGCATAATAAAAGGACACGATAGGGAATATGGAGTGCCTGTAAAATTTCTTCAACATCAATGACCAAGCTTTCTAATTCAACATACGATGTTTCCGGTTTGGCAAATTTTACTAATTCCACTTTATTGAATTCATGCACTCGTAAAAATCCGCGAGTATCTTTACCATAGCTGCCGGCTTCACGACGAAAACATGCAGAATAACCGCATAATTTTATTGTTAAGGCATCGTGCGGCAACATTTCATCACGATAAAAATTTGTAATAGGTACTTCTGCTGTTGGAATTAAATATAATTCGTCTTTTTCACATGTATATAAATCTTCTTCCATTTTCGGTAATTGCCCTGTGCCACGCAATGAAGCCGCATTGACTAAAAAAGGCGGAAAAATTTCAGAATATCCATGTTTTTCTAAGTGAAAATCGAGCATAAAATTGATAAGGGCACGCTCTAAAGAAGCACCTTTACCCACATAAAAACCAAAGCCGCTGCCAGTCACCTTCGCACCACGCTCGAAGTCAAGAATACCAAGTTGCTTACCGATTTCAACATGATTTTTACGAAAGCCCTGCTCACCACATTCACCTTGACGACGGATTTCAACATTGCCGGAAGCATCCTCACCATGCGGTACTGAGTGATGAAGCATATTGGGTAAACGCATCAATGCCGTTTCCAAATTTTGCTCAATGCCGCGCAACTCTTCATCATGTGCTTTGATGGTATCAGATACAATACGCATTTCTTCAATAAGGGAAGAAGCATCCTCACCGCTTTTTTTAAGTTTTGCAATTTCTTGAGTTACAACATTACGCCGATTTTTTAATGTTTCCGTTTCGCCGATAAGGGCACGGCGCTGTTGATCAAGCGAAAGTATGGCATCCACATCACCGCGTTCATGTTTGTTGTGTGTATTGGTGCGCACTTGCTCAGGATTCTCACGTATAAATTTGATGTCAAGCATAAGAGTTGTTATATGATAATGAACAATAATATCCACGAAATTACGGAAAATTGACGGGGTACTACTACGGATAGAGAGATTAGTCAATAGAGTAAAGATAGCATCAAATCATAGGTGGATGTTTTTTCATAGATGTTCTTTTGCGATAAAGACTATACGTTTTGCCTCATTTCTTCCGTGACATTTTCCTTTTAATAAGTAAACCGCTTGATATTGACTGCATAACAATATATGGGAAAACAAAAAAGAATCGCCCATAGCTTGTTTTCTCTTTACCCCATCATTTCTCATGTTCATACCTTCTAATCGTCGAAAAGGGGGTATTTTTGCACTTCATAACTATTCATCAATCCCAGAGAAAGAACTTATATCATGGCTATAGCATGTGGCATTGTCGGCTTACCCAATGTTGGTAAGTCAACACTTTTTAATGCACTTACGTCTAATCAGGCAGAAGCATCGAACTATCCTTTTTGTACTATTGACCCGAATGTAGGCATTGTAAATGTGCCCGACCCGCGTCTCAAAAAATTGTCAATAATCAATCAGACCGACAAAGAAATTCCGGCAATGGTTGAGTTTGTGGACATCGCCGGCTTGGTGAAGGGTGCCTCCAAAGGAGAAGGTTTGGGCAATCAGTTTTTGGGCAATATTCGGGCTTGTGATGCCGTGGCTCATGTGGTTCGTTGTTTCCGTGACGATAATGTGATTCACGTGCATGGCGATGTGAACCCTTTGCATGACATAGGAATTATAGATACTGAACTTATTCTGAAAGATGTGGAAACTGTTGAAAAGCGGATTGACACTTTGCAGAAAAAAATACGCGCCAATGATAAAGAAGCAAAAGAAGATGCCGAAATTTTGGAACAATTACGCAATCACCTCAATAATGGTAACACTGCACGCTCATTTGAACGCGATGAGCGCGGCGCAGCAGCAATAAAAGAATGTTATTTATTGACAGATAAGCCCGTGATGTATATTGCAAATACCGACGAAGACGGCGTAAAAAACGGTAATCAATATATCAATGATGTAAAAGCACATGCAGAAAAAGAACATGCTTTGGTGGTGGTAATTTGTGCCAAAATTGAAGCAGAAATTGCACAACTTGATGATGAAGATCGTGAATTGTTTTTATCTGACTTGGGCATGGAAGAACCCGGTTTGGACAGGGTTATCCGCGAAGGATATAATTTATTGGGTTTGCAAACATATTTTACTGCCGGAAAAAAAGAATGTCGAGCATGGACAGTGAAAAAAGGAGCCACGGCACCACAAGCAGCAGGCGTTATCCACACTGATTTTGAAAAGGGCTTTATACGTGCCGAAGTAATGAAATATGCCGATTGGGAACGTCTGGGCAGTGAACAAGCCGTCAAAGATGCCGGATTATATAAAATTGAAGGAAAAGAATATATTGTTCACGATGGCGATATTATGTATTTCCGATTTAATGTATAATACCTGAGAGTATTTCTTTAGTATGGATAATCTCCTCTGCTTAAATGCGGAGGAGATTTTTTTTATTCTGAGCGAAATATTTATATGAATATCTTTTTATGCCATGTTTACGGTGATTGGAGAGATATTTATTATTGGTAAGGATTTGAAACACAGAAAACTTCCAAACCACATAATTTCGGATATAATTGAACTGAATACATCCAGAAATATTATACCGATGCCGGTACATCAACCCAATCGCCGCCCGATTGAATAAGAGCAATTAATTCATCCACGGCATATTCTGTGGGGACATTTTTTTTGACCACTTCTTTTCCCTTATATAAGGTGATTTTTCCCGGACCTGAGCCGACATAACCATAGTCCGCGTCTGCCATTTCTCCCGGACCATTGACAATGCAACCCATAATGCCGATTTTTACGCCTTTTAAATGAGAAGTGCGCGAGCGAATAAGTGCTGTGGTTTCTTGCAAATCGAAAAGTGTTCGTCCGCAGGAAGGACAAGAAATATATTCGGTTTTTGAAATACGTGTGCGTGTTGCTTGTAAAATACCGAATGCTATATCATTCATTATTTTATGTGAGCGATTATCGTGATATGACAGCATAAGCCCATCGCCCAAACCATCGAGTAATAATGCACCTGCATCCGTAGCCGAACGAAGCATAATTTCTTCTGCTGTGTCAGTTTCCGAAAAAGTATAGGCAATAATAATGGGGTTGCTGATATGACGTAAAAGCAGCTCAACAAAAAAGCGTCTTTGTTCTGCCATCGCATGTGCATTATCGGTAGTGAGAATAATCACACAGGTTGCATCATTGCGCAATATTTCAAATATGGTTTCATCATAATGTCCGGCATCAATTCTAAGAAAATTCTTTATGGCAGAACGTTTCTGATGTGATTGATATGTTTCAAGAGTAAATAATGGATAATGTTGAGGTTTTTCTTGTTGCCAATATTCAATATCTTGTATAATGCCGAGAGTGCCCGGAATTTCAAAGGAAAGAGATTGCTTGCCTATATACAGATAATCACAAGCCATATCTGCAATATTCCATTTATCCAAGGGAACGGAATATGCATAGCCGACGCGAAAAATATGAGCGGGATTTTCTATGGTAAATTGTGAAAAATCGGCAATAATACGCGGCACATTTTTTCCGCCTATGGTGTCAATGTCATGGCTTTCGCGACGTGAATAATGATAGGGATCAATGGGATATACCGTAATCGGTGCAATGGGCTTTTGCTTTTGGCGGCGCTCATTGTACGGTGCAATTAAACGTTGTGCCACGGGAATTTCCGCTTCGGGTTCTTCGGTCAAAGAAACGCGCACCGTATCGCCCAAACCGTCTTCGAGCAAAGCACCAATGCCGACTGCTGATTTTATGCGTCCGTCTTCGCCGTCACCTGCTTCGGTCACGCCCAGATGCAAGGGATAAGCCATGCCATTATTCATCATTGTTGCGACCAATAAACGATATGCCTGCACCATGACTTGGGCATTACTTGCTTTCATGGAAATAACCACATTGTGATAATCAAATTCTTCACAAATGCGGATAAATTCCATTGCCGATTCGACCATGCCCAAAGGTGTGTCGCCATAACGACTTAATATTCTGTCCGATAAAGAGCCGTGATTGGTACCGATACGCATGGCGGTTCCATATTCTTTACAAATTTTTACGAGCGGAATAAATTTTGTACGAATGCGCTCCAACTCACGATTATAAGCATCATCAGTATATTCAATAAATTCAAATTTCTTTTTATCGGCATAATTCCCCGGATTAACCCGTACTTTTTCCACAAGGCGTGCCGCAATTTCTGCTGCATTTGGTGTGAAATGAATATCGGCAACAAGGGGAGTAGTGTAACCGCGTTCACGTAATAATTTTTTTATAGTTCCCAGATTTTCTGCTTCATCTTTGCTTGGTGCTGTTATCCGCACTAACTCACACCCCGCTTCTATCATGCGAATTGATTGCGCCACTGTGGCTTCCGTATTCATGGTATCGGTGGTGGTCATGGATTGCACACGTATAGGATTCGTGCCGCCCATACGCACATCGCCAATATTTACTTCGCGAGTAATAAAACGTGCATATTCCGTTAAAGAAGGACAATATGGCATGAAGGATTGTGAAGTCATAAACTGAGAGAAAACGTATAAAATAAAAAGAAGTGAAAATACTGTTGTGGATATTATATTTTTTTACTTACTTCATAGAGAATTTTCTTTTCGCGATCACTGAGACTTTTATAGCCGGTGCTTGAAATTTTGTCTAATATTCGGTCAATTTCTTTTTGGGGTATTTCATCGCCATTGGAAATACAATAGCCGGAGCCTTTTTCTGAATACTCTTGGGAAGTATCTTTTTTATTGTAAAGAGAATAGATATTACGTTTTTTTTTTCTCTGTATGGATTTCTCGCCTCGCGCGAAGGGTCGCATTATTGCATCAAGAAAAGAAAAGACACGCAAATCATCGCCATGTTTAAGCAACATATAGCCAAAAAAAGCACCGCCTAAGTGGGCAAAATGGGCAACGCCGGAATCGGGGTTGAATATTCCCTGCATTAAATCAATGCCACCATAAATCATAACAAATATTTTTGCCGGAATAGGAAAAAATATGGGAAACATCATAATCGGGCGATCGGGGAAGCTTAAACCGAAAGCAAGCAATACACCAAAAATTGAACCCGAAGCCCCTACCGTCGGGATTAATTGTGCATCAGGCAATAATGATGTGGCAAGTTGTATGAGTCCTGCGCCGATGCCGCATAAAATATAGAATTGTGCAAAACGACGTGTGCCCCACACATTTTCCAATTCAACACCGAATATCCACAAAGCGAACATATTCCAAAATAAATGTCCAATGCCGCCATGCATAAATTGATAGGTAAGCAATTGCCATGGATAAAATTCACCCGTTTGAATATGTTGCAAGGCAAAAAATTGCGTAAAATATCGCCCTAAGGATACACCATCAATAACAAGTGTGGAAAAAATAAGCGTATCGGCTAAAAAAACCAGAATATTCGTTATCAATAAAAATTTAATCATGGGAGGGAAAAAACTGAACCCTCCCATTCTTGGTGTATATGGTCGTCGTGAATCGTAATAGTTGGGCATATTACCTACCATTGAGTGAAACATGCCCGTAGGACGTTCGGTTGCCGACGCTATTTTGATTATGCTTACAAGGAAAGAGCTTCCACGCCGGGCAATGGTTTGCCTTCTAAAAATTCTAAGGAAGCACCGCCGCCTGTGGAAACATGACTTACTTGTTTTTCTAAACCGAATTGCGCTATGGCAGCAGCGGAATCACCACCCCCGATGACGGTGATTGCTCCTTGGGCTGTGGCTTGGGTGAGTGCTTGCGCCACCGCTAATGTGCCCGCCGCAAAATTGCTCATCTCGAAAACGCCCATCGGTCCATTCCACACAATAGTTTTGGAGGAAAGTATTGCTTCGGTATAAGCAGCGCAGGTTGCCGGACCTATATCCAAACCCATCCAACCCGCGGGGATATGATCAACCGTGACAATAGTGCGCTCGGCTTCATTGGAAAAAGCATTCGCTATGATGGCATCGGTCGGTAAGAGTAAATGCACATTCTGAGCTTTGGCAGCGTCAAGAATATCTTTGGCTAATGAGACTTTATCCGCTTCTACCAATGAAGAACCCGTTTCATAGCCCATAGCTTTATAAAAGGTGAACATCATCCCTCCGCCGATGAGTATGGTATCGCAGTTATTCATCAATTGGCGGATAACATCAATTTTACCGGAAACTTTCGAGCCGCCGAGTATGGCAGTGAAAGGTCTTTGGGGTTTGCCCAGAGCATCGCCCAGATATTGCAATTCTTTTTGCATCAATAATCCGGCAGCACGCTCGGTAAAGTGGGAAGCAATGCCCGTTGTGGTGGCATGGGCGCGGTGAGCAGTACCAAAAGCATCATTGACATACATATCGCCCAAATGGGCTAACGATGTAATAAAGTCAGCATCATTGGCTTCTTCTTCAGCATAAAAACGGACATTTTCCAAGAGCACAATATCTCCGGGATTTGCCGATGCAATAACCGATTGCGCCGCTTCACCGATACAATCGTCTGCAAAGTGAACGTGGGCTGTGGTCAGAGTGCGCAAATGTGCAGCTACGGGTGCTAAACTATAAGCAAGATTGCGCTTGCCTTTCGGACGACCCAAATGGGACATCAGAATCACTATTGCCCCGCGGGAAGTGAGATTTTCAATAGTCGGTAAAGATTCGACTATGCGTTTATCGTCGGTGATAGTGCCATCTTCATGCAGCGGTACATTAAAATCAACACGTACTAAGACTTTTTTGCCTTGAACATCCAAATCGGTGACTGATCGTATCATGAGTAAAATCCTTGAGAGAAATGAGTAAATATCATCTTCAAAAATAAAAGGATTATTGGGAAGAAGAGCTTTCTGCGATGAGAAAGAAGGGGGATAGGGTGTCCATATCTGCGTATCATAAGCAAATAGAGGGCTTATATTCCTCATGTTATTGAAAACTCATTCAATTGCTTTGCAGTTAGGGGCAAAAATGTGGTCATTGCGGGCAATCGGGTGAGATTGTAAAAAACAAAATTTTAACGTGGAAGATTAAAAAAAACCGTAAATTTGCTATCGAAGTAAGCGACATGAATCTTAGCAGCTACCCTATATCACAATTAACAATCTTAGAGAAGAAATAATGAAGGAACTTCATCAAACAACTAAATATACCTTCTCGGGGCACGATTCCTTTCAGTGTCGTCAACTTTGGCTTAAAAAAGGCTTCGACTTTGTGAAAGACAAAGGATCGTTTAATAGTGAAGATGCTGTTGTTAAACTCGGTGTTGGTAAAAACATGGTTTCATCAATCCGTTATTGGATGAAAGTCTTCGATATCCTTGATAGTAAAGATACCCTAACGGAGTTCGGAACAAGATTGCTTGATACGGAACATGGCTATGACCCGTATCTTGAAGATGATGCAAGTTTGTGGCTATTACACTACAAACTAATAAAAACAGGAATCGAGCCAGTTTGATAAATACAATTTCTTAACTAAGTGATATTAAAGTGTTACAGAATAAATATTGTGACATTTCCTTGTCGAATAGGTTTTACGACTCAATATTTTATGCGTTTCTCACAAAAGTATAACCGTTCCAATCTTTAAGGCAAAAAAAGAATAAATTAGTCACTATGAAAAGTTTAAAAATAGACGGGGTTGAGATTTTTCTTTTACAAGAATCGTTAAAGCATTATAAATCTTTGGTCGAGAAAGAAGAATTTTCAAAGAATTCATTTATCACGAAAGAATATGTAATAGGAATGATTTCACAACTTGAAGAAAAGCTTAAAGAAATAGCTGTTAAAGACAAAGTGAGAAGTATAAATGCAACTACCTAATTCAAATGGCTTACCGGTCAATCTGCTTGCAGCTTGTTTCAATAATACTTCCGCAACTTATAAGTATTACTGGTTCTTATCAGTTCTACAGTCGGTTGAGAATCAAAATATGACAATTCCCAAAAAGGAATTATTTGCAAGAATGATTTCCAATGCTTGGTTTACCGTAAACTATTTTCATGTTTCTTTTGGTAAACAAGATTTAATTCAAGATGCAGTACGTATTGTAAATAAAATTGAAAATATTTCTATTCATGAAAAACAGGAAATCGTTTTTCAAAAACTGTCATCAACAAGAAATTCTGAAACAGAAAAACAACTTTGGCATTTCAATAAAAATGTTCCCCATTGGTTTTTAAGCCCATGGTTTCCGAAGGAGAAAAATGAAACAGATTCAGTAAGAGAGAAAAGAATTTATTCTCAATCAAAAATTTTTACAGAAAAGTGTTTGTATAGTTTATATCAAGATGTAATTGAAATTAATCCTGAATGGAAAAACTATTTGACTTCAAATACAAGGGTGTTGAAAGATTTTTGCTACTGGAATCTCGCCTTGTTTCTCCAAACAAAAAATCCGAATGTTCCTGATATACCTAATAAGTTAATTAAGCCAGCAGTAAGAAATTCTTTGACACAACAGCGAACCCAATTTTGGGATTTGGTTCTCAAAGAATTGGGTTCAGTAAAATGTATTTACACAGGTAAGGATCTCACAGTTGGAAAATATGCTGTAGAACATTTTATTCCTTACTCTTTTGTTTCTCATGACTTGATTTGGAATTTAATTCCCGCCGATAAATCATTTAATAGTTCAAAGAGTGATAAACTTCCACCACTTGAAAAATATTTCAATCCGTTTTTTTCAATACAAAAAGCAGCAATTGAAATTGTTACATTGAAGTCACCAAAGTGTAAGTTACTCGAAGATTATTTGACAATTTTTCCTGACTTTAAGAAGAGTTTTTCCAAAGATAAATTTAAAGAAACAATTCAACCATTAATTACCATTGCATCTAACAATGGATTTGAATTTATGAAGTGATGCAACAGCAAAACACATACAGCCACTTAACTGCGAAAGAAAGAGAATCACTTTCCTTTCCTGCCAAGTTTTTGTTGAACAAAAATTTATTAGTTGGAGATGTTCTGGACTTCGGTTGCGGATTGGGAAAAGATGTTGAGTTGTTAAAGGAAAAGGGAGTAAACATTACAGGGTATGACAAACATTATTTTCCCGAATATCCGCAAAAGAAATTTGATACCGTTCTTTGTTTCTATGTTCTAAATGTTTTATTTCCCGAAGAACAAGCAAGTGTTTTAATGGAACTTTCACAATTAGTAAAACCGACAGGAAAGGTATTTATCGCTGTTAGACGTGATTTGCAATTTGAAGGTTTAAGAACACATAAAACTCATCAAAAGAAAACTTATCAATGCAATGTTGTTTTGAATTCAAAATCATTTTTCAAAAATAAAAACTGTGAGATTTATGAATACAAGCATTACAACCAAATAAAACACAAGATAAGTTTAGATTGTCCTTTTTGTAATCCCGATACAGAAAGAGAGTTGATTGTAGAGTCTGCAACTGCCTACGCAATGTTTGATATGTTTCCTGTCAATGACGGACATGCTTTAATAATTCCTAAAAAACATTGTACGAATTATTTTGATCTTACATTCAAAGAGCAATCGGCTTGTTGGTTTGTGCTTAATAAAGTCAAAGAAATTGTAGAAAAGCGTTTTAATCCTAACGGATTTAATGTTGGAATAAATATAAATGAAACAGCTGGACAAACGGTAAGTCACGTTCATATTCATTTAATACCAAGATACAAAGGTGATGTTGAAAATCCGAGAGGTGGTGTTCGTGCTGTAATTCCTAACAAACAGAAATATTAAACTTGAAAGTATGAAAGATTTATTTGGCAATAAAAAGCCTGTTCAAATTGAAATTGACGAATGGTGGTTTAATGGAAGAATTATCCAAAAGAATAACGATTTTAGATTGCCCGAATGGATTTCATTTGAGGATAATGACGAAAGCATAACCGTAAGACATTGGTCAAAAAAAGAAGCAATTGCTTATGCAATTGAAAAACCTTTCCGTAACCCAAATAATTTACCAAAAGATTACATTGGAGGATATAAATAAAAATCTTTACGTTAATGCACGTTTCAAATATAAATACGGTAGTCTTTGGAAATTCGGGTAAGTTTGTATGGTCAAATATTGACAGATGTATTTGGAGAACTGCACAAAGCATTATTGATAATTCTGAATTTCTTATTGGCAAAATGTGTCGCAAATTTATTGATAATCAAACTGTAAAAATTAAAATGGTTGCTTTCAATGAATACTATCCGACAAGACCGTACATTGTAAAAACTGCTTTACCAAATGACCCTCTCTACCTGATGTCCAATGCATCATACCTTGAGACATATAATGACAAGGCGATCTTCAATAAGTGGGGTGATGAAAGTTATGATTTAAATACCAAACTGTACGGTTCAGTTGGAAATCTGACCCTGTTACCTTCTGCACTTAACATATCTGTAAGTAATAAAAGTTGGAAAGCTAAGCTTCTATATTATCAACACATAGGGAATAAAGAACCACAAAAAAATCAAGAGTTAGAAGCCAAAGCTGAAAGAGAAGGGATTAATTTGAATTCAAGCACTATTGAACTTTTACAGAAGTGTAATTACCAAAATCATATTACTCCAATATTAGAGGTCGGCGAAAATTCTCAATGGGATGCCGAGTTGGTTTCTAAAAGAGCAGATAGAATTTTAGAAATTATGTGGGACAAGGTTATTACTTGGCTT
>JAFLBY010000072.1 GCA_017302855.1 Candidatus Kapaibacterium sp. | reverse complement strand
CACATCATCAAGCTGTGGAGTATTTGTCGCCTCTGTTACGCAAATCAGCACTTTCTGAAGATGGTCTTATTGAAGCATTTGAATGGAATGAATTGCATGGACGCGGCTTTTTGTTAGGTGTACAATGGCATCCTGAAAGAATGGATTATACAAACCCGTTTTCTTTACCGATAGCACAACATTTTCTCTATGAAGCAGAATCGTATCAACTTCTAGTTCAAGGAGTAAAAAAAATCATTGACTCCGAATAACTCATAGGTACTTTTATAAGTTTATCTCATAAGAAAAAAAAAATCCCTCCCAAAAAGGAGGGATTTTTTCATTATACACGTGGTACAACAGTCAATTTTATTCAACAATTGTTAAGGGTAGTGTATAATTCAATGTACTGTTTTTTACTGTTACTGAATAACTTCCAGCCGGCAATGATTCTAAAGATAGAATAACACTCGGTGTTTGGCTTCTTACTTTCATTTTTTCTTCACCCAACACATTCATAATTGTAATTGTACTTTCTCCTTCAATTCCCTGAATGGTACATTGTTTTTTTGCAGGATTTGGATAAATGCTGACAACACTTTCAGCTTCGTATTCATTCACAGAAGTTGCTGTTTTCTTACCATACCCCATGACTGTTATCGTGTCTGAACGAACTGAGCCGTCCAGAACAAAACACATCTTTGCAGTATGCAATCCTTCTCTGACAGGTTTAAATGAAATGGAAAAAGGTAAACTATTATCACCGGCTTTAATTTTTTTATTCAATAATCCACTGATATCTGCTTGAAATCCTTCAATGCCATGGCTCACATTATTAAAAGATATGGAGCTTGTCGGATATGCAACCGCCGAAGTAATTGTCGTTATCATTGTTACATTATCATTAAGTGGAGCAACATAAGTCTCTTGTTTTGCTCCATTATTCTGATCTATTTCAACTGAATCAAAAGTAATTACTTTTAAGACAGCAATTGCACTGCGTAATGCTTTGGCTTTCACATCAACGTTTATTTTTTCATTATTATCAAATGTCACAATAACAGAAGTAGAAAAGTCACCCAATCCGGTTGGGTTAAAATTCATGAGAACTTCTAAAGTAGATTTAGCTTGGATTTTTTTTCCAATAACTGTATTTTTTGCTATTGAAAAGTTGATACTATCAGTCAACTCAATATTTTTTATTGTAAAACTACGTTCTGAATATGTATTATTTATTGATAGTTTTTGAACAGTTGATTTATTAAGCGACGTGTTAATTTCTACTGGAGTCGGGACTTGGAACAATACTTGTCCCTTGCCGCTATATTGTAGATCTTGATAAGAGAAATTACCATTTCTGTCTTGCGCAATAATAACTGCACGGGCATCTCGGGTGGTATCAATAACCGTCGCTTTCCATACTTCTGGTGTTACTTTTGTAGGATCAATTTTGTTAATTTCAAATTTAATATTTTTTGAATAATTCGGTGCTAAAAAGACACGTGCTAATTTTGAACTTTTTCCATTTTGCATAGGATCACTTGCTTTACCTGAAAAAACTGCGCTCATTGCTTGATTATTGAGTATGGACGGCACATTGTCAACACTTATCACAGGATCTATTGTATCATTTAATGTTAAATCCATCAAATTAGCCGATGTCGGAAAACCATAAGAATCATAATCAGAATAACCATAAGAATAAGCAGCAAATGGCTGATTTGCACGAATGCGATATACACCGTCGCCGGGAAGTGTAATGCGTTTCATGCCATATTTGAGACCATTCGAGGTTGGTGCTGAAAAAATGTGTCCGGTGGTAGTACCAAAACGGCTTGCAACACTTCTCCACTCGATTTGCCCATTAATCACAGTGCCAAACTCTAAGTCATCAGGTATATTATCATTTTCACCAAGTGCATAGACAAGGTTCACATAATTTTTTGTAAATGGTAATGTACCACCTCTGGCATTAGGCGTGGCAAATATAATTTCTTTTTGATATTGCTCAACCGGAGTGATAACATATTGGAATGGGTCACTCGAAACATTATCATCAGCTTGACCTGTATTATATAACATGATATATATTGGTGCATTCGCAGAAATCATTGTTGATTTTGGAGGCCCATCTTGTAAGCGTCGTTCAACGAATGCTTGATTTTCGGTACGGTTTTTATTTTCTAATGTAAACCATTCTATACCATCACGATATACTTTCACATCTTTATAATCGGGATGAGCAAAAACGCGGATAACAGGATTTAACAGACGATCAACAAGTGCTGTCACATGATATTCTTTACCCCATGTAACTGTTGGTAATTCCATATCAGCAATAAAATCACACCAAGGTACGCCGGCAGGAACATTCGCACATTGATTACCGGAAATTACACCAACAGGTTTCGTTGACGTAACACGACTGCCTGCAATATCTTGACCATCATCATCATTTGCAAGGCAAATGACATCACCTGCATTTAATGTCCATTTTTTTATCTGTCCGGCTGTTAACCCACCGGTAGTCTTTGAACCCGGAGTTCCCCCCATAACAAAAGTCACTTCTGTACTATCATACGCAGCAACTATATTTGAAACGGCAGGAAGTTTGAACGCTGAACCGGAAGCAGTATATTGGGGCCATGAACCAATCACATAATCTTGACCAAGTCCATTAATCGGAACACCCATAAACCCATCGGACGTGTATTGAAATCGCGTCATTGCATAGACAGCAATAGGTTGCTCAGCAACCACATGAACCCCTGCTCTCGCATAGACTTGCTCCTTCGGTGCCTTAGAAGTCGTAGGTTTTGAATATGGTTGACCGACATTAGAAGGAAGTTTAAATTCAACGACATCATTGGCAACTGCCATTTTTGTCATAGCCCAGCCCTTTCCTGGAACTTCAACCGTAACAGGCTGACGAACGCTTGATGCGACAAAAATACGTGTCGAGTTTTCAGCTCCTGCTACTTCTTCATACGCCGGAGGAAAAGATACCCAGAACTCGGTTCCTCCTGCATTGGTTTTGATATATTGCAAGAGTGAATCTCTTGAGATACTTTGGCTCTGCGCCATTGTCTGCATACTCAGTATGCATAATACGGTAATGAAAACATGTTTCATAGTAACCTTTCTACTATTGTAAATATAAAATTTTAACCATTCAATGCAAGGTTTATGCCTAAATTATATTATATGAATATCTTGCTATATATTTTTGTGTTTTCAACTAAAAATATGACATTGTTTTTTGACATATTAGTTGTTATGGGACAATCTGATATATGTCAATTTTGTTTCGAGTTGTATAGTTCATAGAAAATATTTATAACCCTTTTCAATTATGTGAAATTTATTCCACAATTACTAAGGGAAGTGTGCAAATACCTTTACTATTCTGAATTAACACAGAATAGTTTCCGGAAGC
This sequence comes from Candidatus Kapaibacterium sp., assembly GCA_017302855.1. Lineage (GTDB taxonomy): Bacteria > Bacteroidota > Ignavibacteria > Kapaibacteriales > UBA961 > UBA2353. The sequence continues at coordinate 12,375 of JAFLBY010000072.1, read as the reverse complement.
TAAAGATTCGAAAGATATAATACTCTTCGTTTCTTGAGTTATGTGTTTCATTTTTACTTCGCCAAGAACATTGAGAACCATGATAGTGTTTTCGCCTGTAAGCCCGTCCACTGTGCATAGTTTTTTTACAGGATTAGGATAAATCCTAATATTTTGATTTTCATTATTATCCGAAACTGACGTGGTAACTTGTACTTGTGTCTTTGTCGTATAATAAAATTGACAATCGTCACCAATTCCAAGACTATCTTCATATTCCCCTATCGAATTATTACTACACGAAAGAAGGTACTGTTTTTTTGAAAGCCCGGGTAATGTAAATGGCATTTTCAAATTTGAACCATCAAGTTCTGAAATCGTAAATCCTTGATTTTTTTTCTTAAATTCGAAACGACTTATGATAATGTCATCTTTTGAAGTATTGTTGACATCAAAGGCAATAGACGCTGTGTCCCCATATTTAACCATTCCAATTTGTAAATTATTTTTATCAATTATACCTTTGAATGGAGAATATCGAATAACAAACGCAGTATCATTTCCTACATTATCGAAGGCACCAATCCGAGCCCGAGCATCAATTCGGGGGTTATTAACTTTTAATGTCCAATATACTTTCGAGGTCACACCGGCAACAATCTTCATCGGATTACCATTTTCATCAACAGTGGTGAATTCATAATTATAACTTGAATCCGGAATTAGATCCAAATAAACATTGGCTAAGTTTGATCGCAGAGGCGTATCCGGTAAATCTTTAATATAAGCTAATAAACCATTAGCACTTTTCACTGAGCCATCACATTGGACAATATAGTCGGCAATGGGGTTTTTAGTATCTGTTTCAATAGTTTTACAACTCAGTTCTATGGAATAAAAAAATTGACATTCATTTCCAATACCAATACTATCCACGAATTTACCAATAGTACCTTTATTAAAAACTACGATATATTCTTTTTCCTGTTTGCTTGTTAAAGTAAATGGTAGCGTTATGGGTAATCCGTTTTTTTCGGTCAATACAAATCCTTCTGTGTTTGATTTACATTCCAAACGACTTATTTTCATTGATGTATCGGATGTATTCATTACCTTGAAAGGTCTGGCATAAGGTGTGTTGACAGATGTATAACCAAAGTCTATGTTTTGTGAATTAAAACTAACAGGAAAAGCCTCATACGTAACTATAATTGAAGTATCATTACCGGCTTTGTCAACAAAAACAATTCTAGCTTGCGCATCCTTTGCAGGATTCACAACTTTAAGAGTCCAATATATTTTTGTACTAATACCCGGGATAATTTTTGTTGGTTTACCTTTTTCATCAACGACTTTAAATTCATAATTGTAGCTTGAATCGGGATCAATATCCATATAAATAATTGCCAGATTGGAACGAATATTCGCATCATGAGGTATCTCATTTACAACAGGTAATTTACCATCAATACCTTGAGCACTTCCATCACATAAAACCTTGTATGCGGGAATTGGGGGCATTGTATCCATTTTTGTTAAATCACCGAGAGCAACGCTTGCAGGAAAACCATAGGAATCATAATCAGAATATCCATAGGAATATGCAGCAAATGGTTTTTTTGCACGAATACTGTACACACCGTCACCGGGAAGTATAATACGTTTCATGCCATATTTGAGTCCATTAGAAGTTGATGCCGAGAATATTTGTCCGGGATTGACACCAAAGCGGCTTGCAACGCTTCTCCATTCAAATTTACCATTGTTCACAACAGCAAATTCTAAATCTTGAGGAATACTGTCTTTTTCATTAAGCGCATACACCATATTGAGATAATTTACAGTAAATGGCAGTGTCCCTCCTTTTGCATTTGGCTTGAAGAATATAATTTCTTTTTGATATTGCTCAACGGGACTGATAACACATTGGAAAGGGTCGCTCGCTACATTATCATCGCCTTGTCCGGGATTATAAAGCATGACATAGATTGGTGCATCTGCGGTAATGAGAGTTGATTTCGGAGGACCGTCTTGCAAACGTCGCACTGCAAATGCCTGATTTTCAATACGGCTATTATTGGGAAGAACTAACCATTCTTTACCATCACGATATATTTTTACATTTTTATAATCAGGATGTGCGAATATACGGATGATGGGGTTATTTAATCTATCAATGAGTGCAGGAACATGATACTCTTTGCCCCATGTTGTCGTTGGTAATTCCATTTCAGCAGTAAAGTCACACCAAGGTACACCTGCCGGAATATTCGCACATTGATTGCCGGAAATGACACCGACAGGTTTTGATGCCACAACTCGGCTGCCCGCAATATCTTGACCATCATCATCATTGGCAATACAAATTACGTCACCTGCATTAAGCATCCATTTTTTTGTCTGTCCGGATCGTAAACCACCGGTAGTTTTTGAACCGGAAGTTCCGCCCATAGTAAACGTTACTTCTGTATCATCAAATGCTGCCACTATATTGGAAAGTGCCGGAAGCTCAAACGATGAACCGGCAGCAGTGTATTGGGGCCAAGAAGCAATCACATAATCTTGTCCCAGACCGGAAACCGGGATTGCCAAGAACCCATCGGATGTATATTGAAAGCGCGATATTCCATAGACAACAATTGGTGATATAGATGTTACATGAATACCTGCACCGCTATAGATTTGTTCTTTTGGAGCTTTAACCTGCGTGGACTTTGAATATGGTTGCCCAACATTCGTTGGAAGTTTGAATTCAAGCACTTCATTTGCCGATGCCATTTTCGTCGAAGCCCAGCCCTTTCCGGGAACTTCTACCGTTACAGGTTGGCGCACATGGGACACCACAAAAACACGGGTTGTATTTTCGGCTCCGGCAACCTCTTCATAACAAGGTGGAAATGAAAACCAAAACTCATTACCTGCTGCCGATGCATACTTTGTCATCAAGTTCCTAGGGGAATCCCGTGCAATAAGTTTGCCTGTGTCAATTGTGGTCAGCAATACAAAGCACAATACAATAATCAAGGGTTTCTTCATAATTACTCTGTCAATAAAAACTATGACAAACTTACACCGATTGTTACTTCAGTTTTCAAACCGATTGTTACTTCAGTTTTCAAAATTTGCCAAGAACATGTGTATCATTATCACAAACGACAAAAAAAATGTTCTTTTGTTACAGTCTATGTAATAACTTCACAAAATCAGTTTTGTTTTTATTGGGGAACATTATCTGAGGATATTGCGAGGGTGTAGTACAAAAGCGGAAAGCTCACTACAATTTTGGACAATATTAGCCAAAACTTCCTCCTTTTCCAAAGGAGGGGGGCTACAATTACATTATGAAGAATAAATTTTTAATGTAATGTATTATAGCGACGAAACACATACAATGTTGTCCGTGGACTGCTACCAAACGGATCCATCCTACGCATTTCTAATCTCTCCGGAGTAATATCAAGCAAATCCCATGTTTGTGTTTCTTTAAATCCGGGAGTTGTATAACGTTTCCAGCGCAAAACAACTTCTGCACCATCATCTTCCATGGTCCACGTACCTTCTTCATAGGAAGAATTGTTAAGAAAACTAACCGCAAATGTACCATCGGTGTAAAAACGTATATATCGTGTTTTTGCCCACGGCAGAGTAGAATCAGTGACTCCATTATATTGGGCATTCACTAATTGCCAACTTTGAGCAAACAAGTCTTTTCTTGTTTCCAAATCATTTTTCGGCTCAGCAGGAACTTCAACCACTAAACATCCGGCACATAAAAACAAGCTACACAGGATTGAAATAGTGATAAACGATACATAGTTTTTCATAAAACACCTTTAAGTAATTTTTGACTATAACATTCACGGTAAACGGTAAATCAAAAGAAAAACAAACCGATTTTATATCTTTTTTTGTAAAACAACCATAATCTCACACGATGGTGTACCCGCAAACATATCGAAAGGGATAGCATATTCAACATCATAACCACAATCATCCCATGTTTTGAGTGAACGAGGAATTTCTTCAATATTGCAAAATATATGAACAATTTTTTCCGGAGATCTATCTGCAATAGCTGTCATAATATCATTAGAAACACCAGAACGCGGCGGGTCTAAGACAACTAATTCCCTGCCACTATTACGAGGCAACAAATTTTCAATTGTATCAGCAGTTATAGCACGTGCGTAAAATTTGAATTTACCTTTTGGATAAAACTCGGCACACTTTTTTGCATTTTCTATTGAAAATCCCGCAACATCAATACCATAAACTTCCTTACATTGTTGTCCTACTTGAAATGCAAACAAACCATAACCACAATAGAGATCAAGTAAATTATGTTCTTCCGTCGGCTGAAAGATTTCTTTAACTTTATCGGCAATGTAATTTGCCATTGGGATATTCACTTGCATAAAACCGAATGGACTTGCTAATGTTCGTACATCGTGATGGCTTAATCTCAAAGCATCAAAACCATAGAGTTTTTTTATTCGTACAGAGCCTTTTGCTTCAAATTCTTGTTCAAGATAATAATCAGATCGTGAAGGATCAAAAAATAAAAATGCTGATTGTACTTGTGGTAATTGTTTTTTCATCTTTTCAGCAATGATTTTAGCTGCACGGACAACAATAGCATCAATTTCTGCAATGTTGAAGATACAACAAACTTCTTTATCTGATTGTCGAAGAATTATAAAATTCAAACTTTGAGCAAAATCTCTATTTTTTTTATCTCCTATAATGTCATATAGAGTCTTGTATATTTCTATATGCAAAGGCGGGTCTAATAATGACTCAGCCACATCCGCTTTTGTAAAAGAACCATCTGCATGCGTGAACTTCATACCGGTGGATAGAATGTTCACACGTCTTTTTGTCGTAGAACGATACCCTCTTGGTTGGGGTGCATTAACAATAGGCAACAAGGTGGCAGAAATTTTGTGTAATTTCCACCACTGTTGTAATGATTGATTTTTTATTTCAATTTCCCTTTCATACGCAACATCTGCCAATAATTCTATCTTTTTCCTTTCTTGCAATGGAAAACCAAGCTTGTCCATAACCAGATCAAAAAATGACTGTTGCGTAGTACGAGACGAGGCAGTATTGCTGTACGTAAATTGTCCCGGTCTTTTCTGATTATAGCCTGAAACATTACTGCGGGATTGTGGACTTTCACGCTTAAACAATGATTGCCTGCGTTCGGATTTTTGTGTATAGTTTTTTTTCATATCGAAATATTAATGAGCAATTATTAAGGGGAATGTCTGTGAACTTCCATCTATTGAGAAAGTCACAAAGTACACTCCCGAAGCGATATCAGAACAGTTCCATTCAGCATTGTTGTGAAGGGAAGATGTCGAATATACCTTTGCCCCAAGTGCAGAATATATAGTAAGAGTAAATTCTTTACCCAATGCATTTGAAAAATAAACATTGTTTTTTGCCGGATTGGGATTTATACTGAAACCGGATTCAAGACTACGTTGTTCATCTACAAATGATACATCTTTATCCATTATCGTAAGCATATCCTGCGAAGTAAGCGCACGTTTATATATACGAATATCCTCAACAATAAAATCTAAGGAATTTCTTAAAGTATCTGAAGAATTTTCAGCTCCGATAAAAATTGAAGAAGTCCACGGTAATGTGATTGATGTAGTAAATGGAATTGCTGTAATTCTAAAGCTGTCATAATAAATAATTAGTGTATCATCTTTTTTGACAAAAGCCATATAATAAAGTCTGTTGGGCTGACTCATCATCGGCGCGATTACTGTTTTACCATCGAGTGTGATCTCAAATGATTGACTATTGAACTGATTAAGAACAGATACCTTAAATCCACGCTTCTCTTTTTCATTATACGCATCTACTAATGTGCCCTTTGTTTTCGGATTTATATTATTCATCCAAAATGCCACACTAAAATCTTTAGTAAAATTAGTACTATCTTTTATCCTTGCAGTTAAAGCATTATTTTCAGTAGGAAAGCGAAGTCCGGCACCTTTTTCTCCATTTGCAAATACAGGATAATTATTGATAACTTTTGCATTGAATAATTGAGTACTTTTGTCAAAGACTGTACCTGTTTCAATATTATCAAAATTCCAATGTGCTACCAAGTCTTTGGTATTATTAGCGAGAACAATAAGTCGTACATCAGACCAATCTCCGAACATAGAATTACCCCGACTTCTTACACGCCAATAATATGCTCCGGATGAGCCTGTCAAAGATTTAAGCACAAACGATGTATCATTTGCTTGCGACTGATCTGTTACAATTGTTGTAAATTTTTCATCCGTTGCAATTTGAATATTATATATGCTACTTGCATTATTTTTTCTCCATCGCAAAGTCAGAGGCAGCTCGGCAACACGTATAATTGGCGGCGGTGACACAATAATCGGTGATGGTGATATAGAGGAAACTCGCTCCATAATACCAACAAATCGTGCATTAGGATTATTGTCATTCCATTTACCTTCAGGATTATCACCTATATGACCATAATCCTCTACACCGCCAAAATTATTGGGTTCACCGTTGTTCCAATGTGTAAACGTAGATTTTTCACCACTCGACCACACATACTCGCCTTCTTTTTCACGATCATTAATACCTATCCATTTATTTTTTACACCAAATGTAGAATCAATCCATTTATTCTCTGCTAATGAACGAACCGTAGCCAGATGTGCACCAAATCGCTGAGCATAAGCATGTGCTTCTTCCCATGTTAATGATGGAGTTTCTTCATATCCATGCCCATTAATTTTACTCATTCTCCATCTAAAATATACACATTGACGAAGTTCAGACCATGGAGAAAGCAATGTATCTTGACCGAAAGAGCGTACTCTCCAGTAATAAACACCATTTTGTGGAAATTGTCCTGTTGTGGTTGAGCAATAATTATTAGAAAGCCGTAAGGTTAAAATTGGTTCGGTAAATGTACTATCTAAAGCTAATTGGAAATAATACCCCAATGCATCTTGCGCTCTATCCCAAGTAAATAATTGTTCTTCAGATAAAAGCGATGATTTATTCTCGGGGAGATTTAACCGAGGCGGTTGTAAATTCCCCATTTCCGATTGAATATAATGAGGATATTCATAAATCGTGACATGATTAATTTGACCTTCTGTGATATCATTCCATAAACCATTTTGCAATATATTGATGTAATGTTCATTGTTTTGAAAGTTATCGGGCTGATTTGGCGACCATTGTTGAAATGTTGTTGGCTCTCCACTTACCCATTTCCAATCTGCTTCTTTTCTTCTGTCTGTCAAACCAATACGTAAATCACCGGTAAAATTATTTCTTATAAAATCATTTTCTTGTTTATTTCTTACTGTGGACATATACAAGCCGGCATTTTTTGACAAGCCTAAAGCCATAAGCCAAGTATTACCCGTTACCGCTGCATAAAATGATTTATTCGATGAATTGTACTTCCACACTGGAAGTGTATAATTCCATGTTTCAGATTTTTCTTTCATTTGATTTTCAAACACAGCTTCAACGTACCAAGACACGGTAAATAGTGTATCATTTGCTTTTTTATTCATCAAAAATGAATATACCGTATCTTGGGTAGTAATTTTAACACCTTTGTTTTTTAAAATCCGTGTAAGGATATACTCTTTTGCACCGACAACTGAACTCCAACGAAACATAATTTTTTCAGGATTGACTATGGATTCATTCGCCGGGCTTATCAACATCGGTGCATTTACAGTTGTATCAGCCGAAAAAGATCTTGTGAGCGAATCATTCATGGCATTACCGTCATTAGCATAAAATGTACGTACAATCATTTCAATCGTCCCACGACGACGTAACACAACAGTATCAAATGAAATATTTTTTATGGCATTAGCCGTTAACTCATCAATGACGACAGTGTCCCTATAAAATCTGTTTCCTGTTGAGGCATGCTTCATTTTAAGAATAACCGGAATATTTTTTATAGTTTGAGATGAATTATTTTTTATACTCACAGCAGGAATAAATCGAGGAATTTGTAGAGAAGCATTAACCTCAGGGAATTGATATTCTAATGGTTGAACATCATTGACAACACGTATTGTGAATGTTCTGTCCGATACATCTGTTATCAGTGAGTTTTCAAAATTATCAATTCTAATACGTGCCGATTGTGTAGGAAAATATGGTATTTTCCAAGTATATTTTAAAGAATCGGCAGGATAATTACTGATAATATTTTCCCATGTTTTTCCATCATCTGTTGTGAGAAATAAGCGAACTGTTTTTACATCTTTAGATTGCCAACGTAACACGTATTGTGTTCCGGCATCTACGGTTATTGAAGTATTAATATCTACAACTTGTAATGAACCGGTGTTTTTCACTGATGGAGAACAATGAATAGGAATTGTTTTTTCATCATTCCATACATTCGTATCTCCGGAATTAACAAGTGAAGCTCTTAATAACCATTGCCCTGTATCAGCAATGTTCATTTGTTTAAACTGAACAACGGTTGATTGCCCAGCAGATAACGTTGTAACTTGAACGGAATCAGAATAAAGAACTTGATGCGTAACAGGAAAAAGAACTTCATAACGTACTTTTAACGTTGTTCGATTATTTTTACCGATATTCGCAATTCTTACTCTTGGAACAAAATTTGTCTTAGTTTGCAGCTTACTTCCGGCTTTCGGGGATTCAAAGTCCATCACTCCTACATCATTAAGGACAATCCCGTTTTCCGGGTAAATACATTGTGCTTTTTCAGCCCTATCTCGCAATAAATTTGCGACACGTGGATGGAAAAATAATTGTGTTCCAAAACTTGTTAAATGACAATAACTCATTATGGTTCCGCGACGCGGACGTGTCCCTTGATAACATCCACCTTCGGCTTGAAAGCAAGAATCAATTGCAGGACTCCATCCACAATTATGTGTGTGCGGTGAGCCAAAATTATGTCCTGTTTCATGCGAAACAACATCTAAGTCCCAAACATAACTTGGTGACGGGTATGTCACATTATTGCCTATTCCATTTGCTGCATAACCGTAACCTCCGCCACCTTTTACATCTGCACATAATACACCAACCCATGCAACTCCGCCAAATCCGTGCCCTGACATTAAGTGTGCAAGTGTTCTATTGACATGACGCATATTTGAATTCCAATAATTTCGAAATTGCCCCAACATATCTGTGCTTGTCCCCGGGTATGGGTCAGTTGTCGTCCACACGCGTAAATAATTAATTCGAAAATTGACTTGAGCATCACGCTTATAAATTGCTGCAACACCACCCCATACAGTCATTACATAATTAACCGCTCTGGAAATATCGCGCTGATGTGCTGCATAAAGTGCATCGTCAAGATCCAAAGCTAATTGTACTGTTAATGTTGTGGAATTATGCACATGCTCATCTTTACCATTATCTTTATCATCCGGATTTTCATCTTTCATTACTTCACCGGACTCTTTGATAACCTTATTTACTAAATCATAATATTCGGGAAGATCTTCCGACAAACATTGTTGTTTTTGTATATTCTTTCCATTGTCTTTATAAATAATCATTGTGGATGAAGATTGTTTGTCTAAAGACAGTGGTGCAATAAGATAACGAATTCGTTCATTATTTTCTATTTTTTCACAATATCCGACAGCATAATTTTTAAATATTGCCAGATACACAAATGATTGTGGAGCATCAACTAAAGTACCACTCAACAGTATAACATCATCGTGAACGAAATTGGTTTCAAATCCATAAGAATGTGCAAGCATTGTAGTTGCTTTATCCGTTAGTTGGAACCTTGTAACGAGTGCTTTTTCATTTTTCCCACCAATGCGTAAAGGTAATTCAAAGGACACATTAAAATTATTTTTAAGTTGATGAAAAACTTCTTGATTAACCTTAATAAATGAGGATTCCGACGGATATTTACTTGGCTTACTCACTCCAACGGATTCAAAAATATCAGTACCTGCTTCCAATCGTAGGAATGCTGCAAAGAATACGATAACTGCAATGATTGATGTAGTATATTGATTCATAAATTTTCTCCACTAAAAACACAAACTATGACTAAAAAAATAAATTCGGGAGCTCTATAATAATTAACAAAATATATTTGCGAAGAAGTATTTCTCATTACATGTTTCTGCGATACTGCCCACCGACTTGATATAAAGCTTGACTCATTTGTCCTAATGAACAGAATTTGGCTGCTTCTAATAATGCTTGAAAGATATTACCATTATTTATTGCCGTATTTTTTAACATTGCAAGAGCTTTCTCACAATTTGTAGCATTGCGCTCTTGAAAAGATTGAACATTCTGAATTTGTTGTTCCTTTTCTTCTGTTGTGGATCGTATTACCTCTTGTGGTAAAATTGTTGGTGATCCGGTGCTACTTAGAAAAGTATTTACCCCAATTATTGGGTATTCTCCGGTATGTTTTAATGTTTCATAGTATAATGATTCTTCTTGAATTTTATTCCTCTGATACATCATTTCCATTGCACCGAGTACCCCACCACGTTCTGTAATACGATTAAACTCGGCATATACGGCTTGCTCAACTAAATCAGTTAATTCTTCAATGATAAATGAACCTTGTAATGGGTTTTCATTTTTAGCAAGTCCCAACTCTCGATTTATAATTAATTGTATGGCTACTGCACGGCGTACTGATTCTTCTGTCGGAGTAGTTATTGCTTCGTCATAAGCGTTGGTATGTAGAGAGTTACAATTATCATAAATTGCATAGAGAGCTTGCAATGTTGTGCGAATATCATTAAAATCAATTTCTTGCGCATGTAGTGATCTGCCCGAAGTTTGAATATGGTATTTTAGCATTTGGGAGCGTTCATTTCCTCCATATTTAAACTTCATTGCCTTAGCCCAAATTCTGCGCGCAACACGACCAATAACCGCATATTCAGGGTCTATACCGTTTGAAAAGAAAAATGATAAATTAGGTGCAAAATCATCAATATTCATTCCACGAGAAAGATAATATTCTACAAAAGTAAAACCATTAGCTAATGTAAATGCTAATTGAGTAATCGGATTCGCACCGGCTTCAGCAATATGATACCCTGAAATTGAGACAGAGTAGAAGTTCCTCACTTTATTATCAATAAAGTACTGCTGAATATCTCCCATCATTCTAAGAGCAAATTCTGTTGAAAATATACAAGTATTTTGTGCTTGGTCTTCCTTCAATATATCTGCTTGTACGGTACCTCTCACATTTTGTATAGCTCTCTGTTTGCATTCTTCATATATTGCACTCTCAAGTACTTGGTCACCTGAAACGCCCAAGAGCATTAGTCCTAAGCCATTATTGCCCTCAGGCAGTTCATTTTGTAACTGATGTGAAGCAATGTTTTGATATACCGGAATTTTACTGTTATTTATTGAGAATATTTTCTCTATTTTTACTTTTACTTCTTCAACAAGTTTATTTTCAATAATGTACTTTTCACATTCTTGGTCAATTGCGGCATTCATAAAGAAAGCAAGTAACATTGGAGCAGGACCATTAATTGTCATTGATACCGAGGTTTTAGGATTTGTTAAGTCAAAACCTGAATATAGTTTTTTTGCATCATCAACCGTGGCAATACTTACTCCTGAGTTACCAATTTTCCCATAAATATCGGGGCGGTAATCAGGATCTTCTCCGTATAGTGTTACGGAGTCAAAAGCAGTAGAAAGTCTTGCTGCCGACATACCTTGAGAAAGATAGTGGAAACGTTTATTGGTTCGTTCAGGCCCCCCTTCGCCTGCAAACATTCTTGTCGGATCTTCGCCTTGTCTTTTAAAGGGATAGACTCCGGCAGTATAAGGAAACTCACCCGGAAAATTCTCAACCATTGCCCATCGCACAATCTCTCCCCAATCTTCATACTTTGGTACAGAAATTTTTGGAATGCGCGAATGAGCGAGTGATTCAATAAAATTCCTTACCTTGATTTCTTTGCCTCTTACATGATATGTAAAGTTTTCACCCTGGTAATTTTCTTTTTTCTTTCCCCATTCATCCAAGATTCTTTTTACTTCAGGTCTTAAATTTTCCAATATCGTACAATACAGTTCTTGCAATTCGTTTGATGCCGGACTACCACTTAGGTTAACCATATTTGTTTTATTGTGTTGCATATTGATTGTCATAAGTTTCACAAACTATGTAAAGATAATAGTTACAAAGATACTCTGTTTTACTAAATGATTTTCAACTTTTAAGAAAGATTTTATCTTAAAGCAGAAAACGCCTCTTGGGATAGATACCAAGAGGCGTTTTCATGAAGGTTACACTCACCATGACGATGAGTTATTGCTTTACTGTACTACAGACATTGTGCGTGTTTGATTCACACCATC
>JAFLBY010000071.1 GCA_017302855.1 Candidatus Kapaibacterium sp. | reverse complement strand
TATCTGATTTGCATCCATTACAAATGGTAATGTAATGGTCACATTATCACTGTATTGATAGTCTTCAAACTCAAAACGCACTTTTTTAGCTACTTCTTGTGATGCTACTCTGACACCATTATCAAGCTTGGTAGTACCAAAATCAACCGGTGCTGTTCTTAGTCTGCCGATAATACCTATACCATCAAGTCTTGCTTTAGCGTTTTTGCCTTCATTTGAAGTAAATGTAAACTCCAAGGATTTTTCACTAATACTTTCGGGAACAAAGTCCACAGGTGCCCAAATCGTATCTTTTGCTTGAACCGTTTGTCCGACAAACCATTTTTGTTTCCATGCACCAAAGGAACCCTCAGGATATTGGAAATTTTTATCTGTAGCATTACTCAGAACTACATCATTAATGGTTAATGGTGCATTTCCTGTATTTGTAACAAACACGGCTCTATTGTATAAGTTATTAGACAAAACGCGTTTTTTATTCCAATTATACCCTTGAGCATAAAGACCCGGTTCAATAGCTTCGCCGGTCATTGCTTCGATACTATCAGATTTCTTAGCATTACTTTTGAAGTAAATTTGATCGGAGTATTGTTTAACTGCAGTTGGTGAAAACTCAACTGAGAAATTCTCAATTCCACCCGGTTTAATAATAAGTGGTTTGGTATCATTTATCATTGCAGTTGTTAAAAGCACATTATTGTATTTGATAACAAATTCCGGTGAAGTGGGAAGCGTAAATCCCGTAACAATAAGATCAGCTGTTCCCTTGTTTTCTACGGTAAATGGCCAAGAATGACCTGTGCTATTTACCGGTTTTTGACCAAATTTAGCATCTTGAGTTACGACAATTTCCGGCTCACCTGTTTTTGCACGAACTTCAATCGAATAACCAAATCTACATTCATCACCAACGCCGATACTGTCAAGGAAATCACCAACAACATCTTTCATAAATGTGACTTTAAACTCTTTTTCAGCTTTTCCTGCAAGAGTGAACGGTACAACAGCCGGCGTTACTCCATCATTTTCAAAAATGGTAAAACCTTCTGATTTTTTCATTAACTCTAAACGATGAACAACGACAGAGGCATCGGAATTATTCACTGCTTTGAAGGACAAAGTTTTCTGAGCACCAATCATCACCAATCCGTAATCCATTGGTGATTTTTCCAATTTTACTTGGAAAGCATTGTATTTAATAACAATTGCTGTATCATTACCTGCTTTGTCAACAAAAATTAATCGAGCACGGGCATCAATTGCCGGGTTAATAACTTTAAGGGTCCAGAAAGTTCTTACAGAACTACCCGGAATAATTTTTGTGGGTTTGCCATTTTGATCAACAATTTTAAATTCATAATTGAAACTTGAATCCGGTTCAATATCCATATAAATGATAGCGAGATTGGAACGAACATTCGGATCATTAGGTAAATCTGTGACAATCGGTAATTTACCGTCAGGACCTTCTACAGAACCGTCACAAAGAACTTTGTATTCAGGATTAGGATTCACTGTATCTTTTTTCGTTAAGTCACCAAGAGCAACACTCGTTGGGAAACCATAAGAATCATAATCAGAATAACCATAGGAATAAGCGGCAAATGGTTGTTTTGCACGAATACGATACACACCGTCGCCGGGAAGTGTAATACGTTTCATACCATATTTGAGTCCATTAGCAGTTGTTGCAGAAAATATTTGTCCGGGTCCGGCACCAAAGCGGCTTGCAACGCTTCTCCATTCAAATTTACCATTGTTCACAACAGCAAATTCTAAATCTTGAGGTACAACATCGCCATCTCCAAGAGCATAGACAAGGTTCACATAATTTTTTGTAAATGGTAATGTACCACCTTTTGCATTTGGAGTACAGAATACGATTTCTTTTTGATACTGCTCAACCGGAGTGATAACATATTGGAATGGGTCACTCGAAACATTATCATCAGCTTGACCTGTATTATATAACATGATATAAATCGGTGCATTCGCAGAAATCATTGTAGATTTCGGAGGACCATCTTGTAAACGACGCTCAACGAATGCTTGATTTTCCACGCGGCTATTATTAGGAAGAACTAACCATTCCTTACCATCGCGATAGACCTTGATATTTTTATAATCGGGGTGAGCAAAAACGCGAATAACCGGATTAAACATACGATCAACCAATGCTGTTACATGATATTCTTTACCCCAAGTATTTGTTGGTAACTCCATATCAACGGTGAAATCGCACCAAGGAACACCGGCAGGAACATTAGCACATTGATTACCGGAAACAACACCAACCGGCTTATTTGACACTACGCGGCTACCTGCAATATCTTGACCATCATCATCATTAGCAATACAAATAACGTCACCGGCTTTGAGACCTGTCCATTTTTTTGTCTGTCCGGGTCTCAATCCACCTGTAGTACGTGAACCGGGTACCCCACCCATGATGAAAGTAACTTCTGTGTCATCATAGGAAGCTACAATGTTTGTAAGACCGGGAAGTTTGAAATTTGATCCTGCAGCGGTGTATTGAGGCCATGAAGCAACAACGTAGTCATTACCAATACCGGAAACGGGCACACCCAAGAATCCGTCAGATGTATATTGAAAACGTGTCATCCCATAAACAACGATGGGAGCAATTGCTGTCACATGAACGCCTGCGCCACCATATACCTGCTCCGGCGGTGCCTTAGCAGTCGTAGGTTTTGAATAGGGCTGCCCAACATTAGAAGGAAGTTTAAACTCAATGACATCATTGGCAACAGCCATCTTTGTCATAGACCAACCTTTGCCCGGAACATCAACAGTAACAGGTTGACGGACACCCGAAGCCACGAAAATACGAGTAGTATTTTCTGCTCCTGCTACTTCTTCGTAACAGGGTGGGAAAGATACCCAGAATTCATTACCGGAATTCGAGGTGCCCAATAAATTAGGCAAATCCTTTTTTGCATCTTTGATGACTGCATTTTGTGAAAAGGCAGCAGACTGAGCAATAAGGAAAATTGCAAGAAGAAAAAGTCCAAACTTTTTCATGACACTATCCTTTGAATGGTTAAGAATGACATTTATTAAATCAATTAAGCTAAAATACGAAGTCCCGAAGTTCTGACAAAACTTTATGAATGTTCTTTCATAAAAGATTGAGGTGTTCTTCACAAATTGTAATAATGTTTGAAACAAAGTTTTGTCACAGAATCACTGAAAGTTTTGTCAATCTTTTTTACTTTCCTAATTTTGCACTTACATAAATGCCGATGCGGAAGTGGCGAAATTGGCAGACGCACCATCTTGAGGGGGTGGCGCCTTCACTGGTGTACGGGTTCAAGTCCCGTCTTCCGCACTTTATTGGAAGCCATTGCTCTGAGCAATGGCTTTTTTTGTTTCAAAGCTATCGTCCAACTTTATATGACTTTACGCAATCGTTTTGTTTGTCTTTTTCTAGGGTGTTTGCTTGTCAGTTGTAATGAAGGGCTTGAACCCGCTTTTGTTTCATCTACGCAGCAGACAGGCCCTGCCTATATAAAAGGCACACTCATCATTAAAAATGGTATAAGTGGTTGGAATGACTCAAAAGACTCTGTCTATGCGGTGCGTGTCGCAGCTTTTGTTGATAATCCACCAAGCAACATTGTGCAAAGTCTTTTGTCCGGAACGGCTTATATCAGCTCCGATTCAATCGCACTTTTTACTGATTCATCAACGTTTATTGTGGAGATTCCCGATCCCCCAAAAACAATCAGATATCTTGGTGCAGCAATGCAGTACAAAAAAAACGACATTTTTGCCCAAAGGGTAATTGGTTTATACACCCCTTCCGGTGATGTAAATTTGCCCGGCATAGTAGAACTCAAACCTCGCGATACTGCAATAGTGCGGATTACGATTGACTTCGCTAACTTACCACCTCAACCACAACTTTAGGAGAAGTGCCATGACTTCTATATGTCTGAAAAAAAATTGCTTTGTCATTATTATACTCATTGTATGCGGCTTCAGTTCCCTCTGTGGACAAGAAAATCTCAGTTTGAATGGAATTGTGAGGGAAAAAGGCAACGAAACCATCATTGTCGGTGCATCAGTCTCTATAAAAGGAACTAAACTTGGAGCATATTCTAATTCTAAAGGCTTGTTTTCTGTTAAGAATGTTCCACAAGGAAAACAAACTTTGGTTTTGCGTTGTGTCGGCTATAAATCCGCAATGACCGAAGTTAACGTTACCCCTTCTATGGCTACACTTGAAATAACATTAGAACCATTACCGTATTCTACCGATGAAGTAGTTGTTTCTGCCTCAAAGAGAGCTCAGGCAGTGCAAGATGTACCAATCAGTATCTCCGTTGTTGACCAGAGAGCAATTGCCGACCGAAGTATTACAAAGATAGATGATGCCTTGCGGTATGTCTCGGGAGTAAATGTAGCTCGCGACCAAGTGAGCATTCGGGGCTCAAGCGGCTTTGCTTTAGGTCTGGGCAGCCGAACAGCTGTACTTTTAGACGGTTTTCCCCTCCTCTCCGGTGATAATGCCGATATAAAGTTTGACATGATGCCTATGACGGAAATAGAACGCATTGAAGTTATCAAAGGTGCCGGCTCAGCTTTGTATGGCACAGGAGCTTTGGGCGGTGTGGTAAGTATGTTTACGCGAGCCCCGAAAGAAGAAGCAGCTATTCAAATACGCTCCTTTATCGGTGGATATTCAGAACCAAACTATGAGTCGTGGCAAGTTTATTCTTCAACTCCATTACTCTATGGAATTGATGGCGCGTTTTCGCAAAAACTTGGCGATTTTGCAATAACAGCAACCGGTGGGGTGAAATATGACCGATCCTATCGCCTTTGGGACGATTCGCGCCGATGGAATCTATATTCCAAAATGTCGTATAACTTCTCTCCGCAAACATCTGTTTTTGCTTTTGTAAACATTGCATCCGAGTTACGTGGCAATTTTCTTTTCTGGGCAGATTTGGATAGTGCAACCAAACCACCTTCCGGCGTAAATCTCAATGAAAGACGGCTCTCCGGCAAAACAATCATTGGCGCAGAGTTGAAGCATCTCTTGAGTGACGATGCGTTTTTTATTATTCGCAGCTCAGCTTTTGCAACATCATTCAATGAGTTATATAAAAATCAGGGTGAAGAAGTCGTTTCTTCGGATGCAGTTTCATGGTTTACCGATGCCCAATGGTCTTCAGCTTTGTCTAAAGAAAATCATCTTACATCCGGACTAACCTTTACCCTTAATTCTGTAAATTCCGGCACATTCGGAACACGCGCACAAACCATTACTTCTGCGTATATACAGTTAGAAAATTCATCTCTGCCCAATACTATCATTACCGCCGGTACAAGAATTGACATAGAGCAAACACAAACAGTAGCTCAACAACACACAGAGTTCAGTCCCAAACTCGGCATTTCCTATAATGGTTTTGCCCCTTTTCGTTTGCGTGGTTCACTCGGCAGAGGTTTTCGCACACCTGCGGTAGCAGAACGATTTGCTGATATTCGTAATCCGATTCTTGTTTCAGCAAATCCCAACTTAATACCTGAAAAATCGATGACCTATGAAATTGGAACCAGCTTAGATTTCGCCCTCGGCGATATTCCAACCTCCATTGATTTCAGTATATATCACACAGACTTTAAAGATTTGGTTGAACCGCAAATCGTATTTGTAGGCACAAGTCCATCCATCACATTTAACAATGTGCTCAAAGCTCGTATTCAAGGAGCAGAACTTACATTTCGATCATTACTTGGCTTTGTGGGCATTGAAACATCTTTGACAGCACTCTATGCCCGTAATGTAGCATTGGAAACACCACTGAAGTTCCGCTCTCCTATTCTTTGGTACAATCGCTTATGGATTCCATTATCAGAATTCGAGATACAATGTGACTACAGGTTTATTGCCAGAGCAGAACGCATACTTGATGACAATGAACGCATTTTTGAGCAATTCATACCTGATGTTCAAGCACGAGTGCCTGTACACGTGGTGGACGCTCGATTTATCTACAATCTGGCAAAATCAGAAATAGCACCAATGAAACTTATCGTCAATGCTAAAAATATTTTGAATTATTATTATGTTGAAGTCATTGGTAATCTTGCACCGATACGACAATTTTCCTTACAATGTGAAGTAAATCTGTAATAAATATCATAACATTCATAAATTCGCAATACATTAACTATTCGTTACGAAATATTATGCAACAATCAGAACTACAAGCGCAACTTTTAAAATTAGACAATTCAGAGCTACAACGCGAAGCCGCCCTCGCTTTTCGAGAATTTGAAATGCTTGATGATGCTTCAATAGCGGCATTAGCTCAAGGTTTATCGGACAAAGACAGAGGTGTTCGCGATGCATGTAGTATGACCTTAGTTTCTTTACAGAATCAAGGTGTTGAAATTGCTACCCATGTTGCAAAACAAATTCTGACCGATGACATCGAGGTTCGTAACTTAGCCGGTGATGTACTCATTAAATTAGGCACTTCCTCCGCGGCTGTTCTGTGGGACTATGCCCGGCATGATGATTTTGATATACGAAAATTTGCTGTGGACATTATCGGATTAATTGGCACCGAAGCCGATGTTCTCATTCTCATGGCTTGTTTACAAGATTCAGATGCGAATGTACGTGTTTCCGCAGCCGAAGCTTTAGGAAATATTCGTTCAGACATAGCCATAGCTTCACTTCTGGAAGTTTATCAAACAGATGAAGAAATTAAAGTTCCTATTATTGATGCATTAGGTAAAATCGGCGGAGAACATGCTGAAAATTTTCTTTTGGAAAAGTTAAATCTCGAAGAGGATATGTATATTCAGACAGCATGTATTGACAGTTTAGCATTATGCGGGTCGAAAATTGAAATTAGTCATCGCTTAGCCGAAATATTACCAAGTGCGCCCGAAGAATTACAAGGAATAATCCTTAAAACGATGTGTGCTATTGCGTTTCGTTTAGAGCAACAAATCGTTTTGCATAATGATTTGCGCTATATTGCTTACAATGCAATTAATGATGAAGACCCCGATATTCAATCGGCTGGTATTATTGCTCTTGGAAATAATTACTCCATCGAAGATATTCCTTCATTAATTACCGAATTGGAACGTAACAATGAAGCTACGCAACAACATATTCTTTATGGATTGCTTACCCAAACTTCTTCAACCATTATTGTCACCATCATAAATGCCTTCATTGAAAAAAACACAGATACATTGGATGCACTCATCAGTATATTCGGTGTGTTACGTGAATTATGGAATTATGCAGACGAAGAGCATGCCGAAACTATACTCGAAAACTTACAAAGAAATTATATATATTCACAAAATGATATCTCTAAGTTTATTTTTGATTTTATCCAAACTATAAATCGAGTTGTTGCCTCTCAATGTGTGGCAGAATTGCTCACTTCAGAATCACCTCCCGAGCAAATACGCGCATTGGAAACTATTGCCAAAGCCGGTTTATTAGAACTGCGCGACAATGTCGAATTTATGACAAACATTCCCGGTGAAGTAGGCGAAAGAGCTAAACAAATTTTGCAAGAATTACGGTAATGCCACTATGAATTTTATGCCTTCAGAGCAGAACTTTACTCACGATAAAGACCGTGATACTTTTATTGTTCAATCTGTGCGCTCATTATGCGAAGGGAAAAATCATTTTATTTCCAATGCAGCAAATATCAGTGCATTACTATTTGAATATATTCCCAATATCAACTGGGTTGGTTTTTATTTTCTTCATAACAACACATTACTTCTTGGACCATTTCATGGAAAAGTAGCATGCACACATATTCCTATTGGAAAAGGAGTATGCGGCACTGCAATTGAGGAGAGAAAAATTCAACGCATAGAAAATGTTCATGATTTTCCCGGTCATATTGCATGCGACTCCGCTTCGAATTCTGAAATTGTAATCCCCTTATGGCATAATGGAAACATCATTGGTGTTTTAGATATAGATTCTCCGCACTTTGCTCGATTCTCTGCGTCTGACGAAATATTGTTTACACAAATTACCGAAATTTATTGTGAATTTTCCGATTTTTCATTTTATTCACCGCTAAACTCTTAATATCATGGCAAATATAGCTATTGTAGGTGCAACAGGATTAGTGGGGCGCACTATGTTGCGAGTACTTCAAGAAAGAAATGTACCTGTTACATCATTACGATTATTGGCATCAGCGCGCAGCGCAGGCGAAGTTATTGCATGGAATGGCAATGAATACACAGTCGAAGAATTAACCGAACATTCATTTGACACAATTGATTATGCTCTTTTTTCAGCCGGCGGTTCCATAAGTAAGCAATATGCACCAATTGCTGCAAAAAATGGTTGCATTGTCATAGATAACTCAAGCGCATGGCGTATGGATCCCGATGTGCCATTAGTTGTTCCCGAGGTTAATCCTCAGAGTGCCCATGAACATAAAGGTATTATTGCCAATCCTAATTGTTCAACCATTCAATTAGTTGTTGCATTAAAACCTCTACACATGCATTTTGGTTTAACAAGAGTCATAGTTTCAACATACCAAACGCCAAGTGGAGCAGGTCAAAAAGGTATTGATCATTTATTGGATGAAATTAATGGGATTGCTCCTACAAAAAGAATATCAAGTCATAAGGTAGCATACAACACAGTTTTCCATGCTTTTCCCGTTGGTGAATTATTTACTGAAGAAGAAATAAAAATCAAAAATGAAACAAGGAAAATAATGGGTATTCCCAATTTACCGATTGCCGTAACATGCGTAAGAGTGCCTATTCTCGGCGGTCATGGCGAATCAATTATTATTCATACGGAAAAACCTTGTGACACCGATGATATACGGAATATCTTGAATATGTCTTCCGGTATTGTTGTCGTGGATAATCCTTTAATGGAAGAATATCCGACTGCTGCCGACTCAGAACATAGAGATGAAGTATTTGTTGGTCGTATCCGACGTGATGATTCATCGGAAAATTCATTTCACTTATGGATTACAGCCGATAATTTACGTAAAGGCGCTGCTACCAATGCAGTACAAATTTTACAATTACTCGAAGAGCAAAAATAATACACGGCAATCAGGCAAAAAAAAATCCCTTTTCATTATTGTGAAAAGGGATTTTTTTATGGAAGAAGATAATTATGCAGTAGCTTTTGGTTTGCGTACCTCAATAAAAATACCGAGAGCAAGTAACAACAACACCCCAATATTTAATGATAAACTTACTGTTTTACCCATCTCGAAATTTTCAGAACGATAACGGAACTCAACAGTATGTTTACCCGGAGGAACAACGACTGATCTAAATGCAAAATTTGTCTTATAAACAGGAGTTTCTTGTCCATCAATATATGCTTTCCAACCAACAGGATAATGAACTTCACTGACAAAAAGTAGATTATTGCCTTTGTTTTCGGTTTGGATGACAATCTTATGATTTTCAAATTGTGATACATTAGCTTTTGCGTCATTAACAGCAGTATCGATTGCTACGGGGATTTTTTCTTCCGTAAACGCCACTTCACGCGGATTAAAATCACCGTCGCGCAAATGATGAAGAATGTCAATTTTTGAGGCGACTTGTGTTGATTTGACAAAAAATGCTCGAGGCAGTACTTGAGGATTTTTATAGACAATCGAAGGCATCCCCATACCATTTTCCAACTCAATATTTGATTGATGCACAGGTTCAATTCCCGGGAAATACGGCTCAGGTGCAACGATATATTTTGCATTAAGCATATTGAGTACAAACATATTAGCTATTGCACTTCCACCGCCCTTACCGGCAACATCAAGTAAGTCTTGATAAACCCTCATTTTTGCCGAATGATAACCATGCACATTTTGCAAAAGGAAATATGCCGGTATATTTGTCATACCCATTTGTAAATAGGAAAAATCGGCTACACGATAGAGAGATTTATCTTGCTCAAGATAAGAAACAAATTCCGGCTTACGTAATTCAACAGATTCCAATTTACCTGTTTTATAGTCAAAGCCACGATAATCCACCCGCCACAAATCAATAACCAACAGTATCATAATTGCAGGAACAAAAACCGATTTGGGCAAACGTCCTGCAACATAAAGCCATACAAGAACAGCAGCTCCGAGCATTACAAATCCTGTTTGCATCCAATCACTTGCCATTGCATCATAAATTGCGCTGATATTCTCGGGAGCAATCTTTTTCGATCCTTCGACAGCCATTTTATACGATGACTCTACCATTGACGGCATTATCAAACTAAGGAGGAAGAATCCGCCGGAAATTGCAAGAAAAATTGTAAGCCCTTTTTTAGTAGAAGGTTGAGCATTAGTCCGCCAATCATTTATTGCTTTCAAACCATAGCCAGCAAGTATGGGCACAGCGAATTGAATCATTACCAATGCCATTTGTGGAGCACGGAAATTATTAAATCCGGGTACATATTGAAAGAATAGATCATATAAAATAGGAAGATTTTTCCCATACGATAAGAATACGGAAAACACAGACAATACCGTTAATGCTTGCACTAAAGCATCTTTTCTGTACATCGCAATCCCAATAAATGCAAATCCAAGTACAAAAATTCCCATATAATTTGCAGCATCGGTAAATGGCATTTGTCCCCAATATGTTTGTTCAAACGGTGCTTTTGATATACCACTTTTTTTCAATTGCATTTTACCATAGCCAAAGTAATTAGGCACAAAAAAGGTAATTGTCTCTTCAGGGCTAAATGACCAATTCGTGCAATACTCATAATCAAAGCCACCCTCTTCATTTTGTTGTTTACCTTTTGTTTGTTCAATCGGGGCAGTTCCGCGAGTGGAATACGGCTTATATTCCATCACGCTTAAATAACGATCCGCCGACATTCCAAACGCAATTGCTCCGGCGACGGCTAAAATACCGGCGCTTCTCCCAATGGTTCATCTTTGGAAATAATTCGACTGACCAATTCAAACAACAAATAAATTCCAAAAGTACAAACACCATAAAACATCATCTGTACGTGCGTTGATTCGGAAAGTATATGCACTGCAACGATGAGCAGAGCAGAATATAAAATACTAAATTTAGCTCGTAACTTTTCGAGACACATTAAGATATAAGGGAACATTGATAAGGCTATCGGCTTCGTATTGTGGCCGATAACAATCCAAATAATAATCCATGTCGAAAATGTTGCGGCAAAAGCGGTAAAGAATGAAATATACCTTTCCATATTTTTTGTACGCATAAATAAATACATACCCGCAGCAAAAACCATATAGAAAAAAGCAATACGCATAACATCGCCACCAAAAGAAGCAGCAAATCCTCTATTTATGGTAAAGAATACTTTGCTCATAATATCATACCATCTGTCACCCGTCGTTAATAATGCAGCAAAGCTTGGCAAGCCGCTGAATATATGAGGATTCCAATGGGCAAAATCACCGGATTGTTTCGCTTTTTCCAAATATGGCGTAAAACTTTTTGATGCGACATTATCGGAAGATCCGAAACTGCCACCGGAAAATAAAACGGGTGATAAAAAAACTATAATTGCAGCAATAAGCCCGAGTATATATGCTAAATCCCTATATTTTTCTGGAATGAAGCCACTCGATGAGGTTGTGTTTTTTTGTGTTTGGCGTGATTGTAATGCCATGAAAAAACCTTTTAAAATATGTGAATAAAGTATTAACGATAATGAATAAAGGAGGAATACTCAAAGCCGGACGGCTTACGATAGACAATGGTAAAATATCCGCTTTCAACGGAACTCAAAGACACAGCAATCGTTTTTCGCGATGTATGTACTTGTGTATTTTCCCATTGTTGCATAAATATTTTTTCACCATTAATAGCATAGATTTCAAGTGAGTATGCGCCCAACTCTGCATCGGACACCTCTATGGTTGTTGTTTGATGTACGGGAGGATTGGGCAGTATTGTGATTCCCTGCATTAGAAAAACAGAATCATATAATAAACGCTTGCCACCCTCTTCGCATAGTGTGAGCGAAAGTAAGCCATCTACTGTTGAATCTACCCTCGCTGCCGTTCCTCGCGTCCAACGAAATGCCGATGTTCCCCAAAGGATGGAATCGCCTTCTATGCTCCCCAAAATAGCGTCTCCAATAATTTCTGTGATGAGTGGTGATGAATTCGAAACTGTGATGCCGTCTCCTTCAATTATCAACTTATTACGACGCGATTTCGATTTATCGGGAGGAATAATTTTCAAATTTCCTTTGGTGACTCTTTTCGGGAAAAATAGTCTTTCATCAATCAAAATTTCTGCACTGAATGAGACATTAGTTAATTCACTATTTACCGGAGTGACACTCATCGTCAAAGGTATAGAATATTCGACTGTTCGAGGATTAAGACTTGTATCTCTCGGCAAATAAATTATTGTTCTGATTGTTGGAATACTTTCCACATTCAAAGCAACTTTTTTTATCTCCGTACATGATGATAAACCATATTCTACACGAATATTTCTCTGCTCTGCATATACACTTGTTGGCGTAAAAATAATTGAAAATGCAATTTCCTCCGATGGTAATATTTGTGTGGGCAATGTTATCGGTGCATTAGGAACTATACGTAAATCGGATGGTGCATTTTCAATACTGACATCAGTAATATTAACTGCAACCGTTCCATTATTACGCAAAGTGAATCGTTGGGTTAATCGAGATTGTTCTTCTACTCGTAATGTAGGATTATCGGGTGAAGCCAGTAGAGGACTTCTTCTTTCGCCATGTAATTCCGTTATATATGGCACTGTGCCCGCTGCAACTTTAATTTGCGAAATAACTTCAGCTTTTTTTGCACCATCAATTGTAGCCGTAGGAATAAATTGTATTTCTCTTGTAAGAGTTTCCTGTGGATTGATCATTGCAGGAAAAGTCATTGAATTTACAAATCGAAAGAAATTTTCATCTACTCCCTGAATATCCATTGACTCAATTTGAACAGGTACATCGCCCGTATTTGCAATAATCACACTATCTTGTTTCGTTTCACAAAATTCGACTGTGCCGAAATTAATAAATGTATTTTGTGTTGCGGAAGCTAATCGTCCGATAACTTCAACAATTACTCTTTGCGTATCGGCACAAGGTTGATTAAATATCACGAAAAGCGTATCTCTGATAACTCCTGCTTTTGTTAAAGGAAGCGAAATAGAAATTTGCCGTGAACCGCCCGATGGCACTACAAAATTCTTTGGTGTTACGGTACTTAATTGTGATAGTATATCGGCAATGCTTAATGATGAGTTTTGACTATCCTGTATAGTGATTGTACCAAGAGCATTATCACCGACAATACCATCAGGCAAAGTAACTAATGTGGGTAATGATGTTTGCAATTTTTCTCTGACCGCAGAAATTGGTCTTTGAATAATGGGAAAATCTTTATCATTAGTAAACATCACAATAATTGCAGAATTTAAGCCCTGCACTCCATTATTCGGATTAAACTTTACGATATATGTCACGGAATCATTCGAGTTAATATCGGTAGGTATAGGAGGTTGTTGAATTATGGTAAATCCTTGCGGATGTATTCCGGTAATGATTGCAACAGAATCAAGCCGTACAATATTACCACCTTTATTTATCAATCGAATTGTATCGGTTTTCGTATCGCAGCGTGCCACAGTGCCGAATTGTAAGGAAGCTACAGACGTAATCACATTAGAAATATATCCATTGCCCGATAATAACATGGCAGCAGTATCTATACAAGATTGCACTGAAGTTAATGATTCGATACTCAATACCGCACTGTCTTTTCTTTCAAGAGTAGGAGCATATTCTATATCAATGAATACTGTTTGATTCGGTTGTAAGACAACAGGTAAAGGCGGTGAGGTTGAAACTATTCTGAAAGGAGTATTGATTGGAAAAAAATTTGCCGGTAAATTTGCATTTGCTGTACCATTATTTGTTAGAGATACAGTAACTATAGCTTTTTCACCGACGCGTACATCATTAAATTGACCAGTACCGGAAAAATCTAATTGTGTTTCAATACCTTTTGCAAGAATAATCACGGTATCCTGTGTTGAACATTCCCGTGCACTAATAATAAGCGATGACATGATATCGCCTTTTGATTTTGCAGTATATGTAATTGTTATAGGCATTGCAACACCGGGCAAAAATGGTTGCGGCACCGTATAAGAAACATCAATATTTGCTTTATCACTGACAAAGAAAGTCGTGGGTCGAATTTCAACACTTGAGTTATTGCGATAATAGATAACTTTAGTTTGTGGAGAATTACTGCACACAGTACCAAAATTAATTGTGTCTATAGGTTGCAATGCCGCAATATTTTCCACAAGTGCAATATCCAATGTATCGCGATGCAACATTACTTTCATGGTAATTGTTTCTCGTGTCGGATCGGGGTCATTGGTTTTAATGAGAAAATTATCCTCAAAATTTAATGCTTTCGAATTAGCCGGAGCTTGCCATGCAAAAGTAATACGTGCTGTATCATTGGGCGGTATAGTTGTTTTATCAATTGACACAACAGAAAAACCTTGAGTGCCAAGCTGAAAATTTGAAGAAAGTATGCGCAAATCAGCACCACCTTCATTCCAGACTTTACCTTGTATTTGTTTATAATCTTGAGGGCACAAAATACTGTCGAATTGGGCTGTATCTTGACAAATTGCCACCGGTCCTTCATCAATTTCCACAATTTCTGCAGCAGCTTGTGACATTATTCGCGCAGGAGCAGCTGTAAAACCCGTATTAACATAACCGACATTACTTTGAGTTGTCACTAAAAAATATAAAGTTTCGGGATAGGCATTTCTATCATTAAGATTGACTGTATTTGACCATGTCGAGCCACTGCCTTGAGGATTTTCATTCACTTTATTGTCTGACCATGGTTTACCGAATGGCTTAAAATAATTTCGGGTAAAAGTTTGTAGTGCATTATTGGTACCTTCATAAATAAATGAAATGCGCTGTACCTTATTCGCAAAACGTTTGGATTGCGGACCACGATAGACGGAAGTTCCTGTTGGAACAGAATTATTGGTTTCAGCATCATAACGCACTCTCCCTTCACCACCGTCGGGAATAGCATTATTGCCAATTCCACCACCTGTTACATCTGTCGTCACATTATCAATAGCAGTTTTTGAACAGAGAGTGATAGAACCACCGGAGCCACTGCCCCCCTCAGGAAAATTATTGCTGCCATCAGCCCCTTTGGCAGTAATTTGCAGTCTGCTTATCTGATACGCATAAAGACGTATGGCACCGCCGCCACCGCCGCCGACACCGGAACAATTCGATGGGAGATTGGGATTCCCCCCCGCACCACCGGAACCACCTGCCATAGGAACTATTGGTTGATTACCGACATTTTTTCCACCTGTTGCATTGACTCCTTCGCCATCGGTAGCAAAACCACCGCCACCGCCGCGAGCATTTTGTCCGGCACCTGAGCCACCGCCAAAACCACCACCCGGTATTACAACGCCATTCCAACCGGCACCGGAAGTACCAAAAGGATAGCCGGTACCGCCACCGGCATTTTCATAAGCATTCGTAATTCCCGGTTGCACATTATTCAAAGAAGCACCGATTGCTGAACCGCTACCGATGCTGTATGCGGTGTAGAGACTATTGATAAGTGGCAAACCACTATTATTCCTACCACCACGCCCCCCTGCCGTAAAACCTTCACCCCCCGGTTGCCCAAGATTGGAAGGGGCATCACAAAAACTGCCACCGCCACCGCCACCGCCGACACCGCCATTTTTCCCGGAAGCATCAACAGAGAGAATTGTTCCACCATTAAGGACATAGCCCG
>JAFLBY010000070.1 GCA_017302855.1 Candidatus Kapaibacterium sp. | reverse complement strand
AAGCAGTACAGTCAGAGGTCAAGTTACCGGAAATGCATTCTTACTTGGACAAACCAACCATAGTGGAATAAAGGTAACTTGTATTCCACATTCAGGAACAGCCAGTCTAGATTCTACTTATACAGATAGTAATGGTAATTTCTCAATAAATTTGAGACCGGGGCTATATAAAGTGATGTATGCAAAGTCTGGAT
The DNA here is from genome assembly GCA_017302855.1 of Candidatus Kapaibacterium sp. GTDB lineage: Bacteria > Bacteroidota > Ignavibacteria > Kapaibacteriales > UBA961 > UBA2353. Next base: position 15,800 of record JAFLBY010000070.1, on the reverse strand, counting down.
ATCAAACTAGTTATTATAATTTCGGAAATACTTTTGTATTGAGTGAAGTTTATACATTAGACAATACAACACTATTAACAGGTAATGCGAAATCGGTAGAAGGCAGTATTTCGGGGTTCTGGGATAAAGATACTATGTATGTCATTAATGGGAATGTTACAATTCCGAGGGACAGTATATTGGTTATTGCACCGGGTACGATTATTACGTTTAATGGGAATTATTTTTTAAAAGCTATTGGAACATTGAAAGCGAAGGGTATTGACAGTTTGAAAATCATTTTTACTTCCAATTTAAAGCAAAGAGCAGGTGATTGGAATCAAATTACACTCAACAATTCAGCATCAATAATCGAAAACTGCATTATTGAATACTGTACAATTGGGTTTGATTTTTCTGGATGTAGTCCAACAATTTCGAATAATGAAATTAGAAATTTTAGTACAGGCGGAATCTACGGCAGTAGCGGATCTCCATTGATTTTCAATAACAAAATTCATAATTTTTACGGGCAGGAATATTCATGGGGAATCTGGATAGAAGGTTCTTCTCTAGCTAGACTTGAATGTAATACTATCTTCGATGGGCGTGGATATGGAATCATCACTAACTCAGATAATATTGTAAAAAATAATATTATCCGTAACATTAAGTACAATTCAACAAAAGGTTATGGAATAAACGTAGGTAATCATGGGAAACCACAAATCGTCAATAACTTTATTGATAGTTGTAGAATAGGAATAGGCGTCTCAAGTTCAGTTTCTCCGGGACCAAGACCACATTTAATAAATAATACTATTTCAAACAATACTGATGTCGGAGTGCTTTTCAATAACTTTTATGCAAATGGTGTGGTTGTAAATAACATCATCGTAAATAGTGGTTTTGGAATTATGCAAGAAATTCCTTCCTGTTCGATTTGTTCGACAACTCCTGATACTGTTACAAACAATGTAGTATGGAATAATAAGAAAAAGGATTTTGCCGGCGTTCAGATCATCGGTTTAGGCGTAACTATAACAAAAAATATCAATTCTGACTCGATCGACTCCTATTATAATTTATCACAAAATCCTATTTTTATAGAAAACATACCTCCTCTTTTATCTCTGAATTCTCCTTGCTTTAATGCAGGAAACTCACTATATTCTTCCAATGTTGGATATCAAACAACAAATGGTTGCCAAAAGGTTACTACTTCTTATCATGGTAATAACGGTAGAGTGTCATCAACAATAGAGTTTTACCCGATTCCATTTCACTCAACAACCCAAGCTGTTGTCAAAGATTTCTATGAATCAGCCGAGTTGATTATATACAATATTTTAGGTAAAAAAGTAAAGCAGCTCCATGTATTATCTCAAACTGTAATTATAAGTCGCGACGGACTTGAAGATGGTGTTTATTTCTATCAGCTAACAACAGATAAAGGGATTGTACTAACAGGTAAATTAATTGTACAATAATCACTGATGTGTTTCGTTTTTCTTTGAAGTAAAGAAATGATTTAATACTGTTATGGTAAATTAATTGAGCAATACCATACTTCAAACATACTTTACCTCGTATAAAAACAAGAGATTTACTAATGATGATGCTATACAATACTCCATTTCGTTAAAATTGTTATGATTAACGCCATATCTGTTTAGTCATCGTTATTGCTTAAATATTATGGTGCAATTTATTTGAAAAATTCATAAAAGAAAGATATTTTATGAAAGACATTACTGACCGATTGTGGAGAATAAGATGGTTTGACGTAATAAAAATCAGTTCATGTGCACTCACTGTAGTATTTATATGGCGTTTTTTAAAAGTTTCACAATTTCTTAATTCATTCTCTCAGATAATTCTTGATAAATTGAGGGTGTGCAAGCAATAATGCTGTCATTGCCAAGTTGATACTCATTACCTTCATAATTCATCACAACACCTCCGGCTTCTTTAATTAATAAAATCCCAGCCGCAACATCCCATGGACTAAGACCGATTTCCCAAAAACCATCAAATCTCCCGGCTGCGGTATATGCCAAATCTAGTGCTGCACTGCCAAGTCTTCGCACCGGCACACCGCTTCGGACTATAGAAAGAAAATGTTCGCCCCAATTTCTGCCATGCCTTGCAATGTTATAGGGAAAACCGGTTACAAGAAATGACCTGCTAAAATCAGCTATATTGGAAACATGAATTGGTGTAGAGTTAAAATAAGCACCCCCATTTTTTGTAGCAGTAAACGATTCCCGTAATAATGGCTGATATATGACACCGCAAACAATTTCTTTTTTATATTCAGCAGCAATACTGACCGCAAATATAGGAATACCATGAGCAAAATTGACCGTACCGTCCAATGGATCAATAATCCAACGTAAATCGGAATCCAATGTAGTAAGTCCACTTTCTTCTGCAAGAAAATCACTTTCCGGAAACTGAGATTTTAGATATTCAATAATTGCTATTTCTGACTTTTTATCAAACTCCGTTACTAAATCATTCTTTTCTGACTTAGATTCTATGATAAAAGTAGTGCCATAACCATTTCGTAAAATATCGCCGGCAATTTCTGCCGCATTTATTGCTGCTCTAAGCAGTTCTTGATAATTATACATATTACTGTGGTGGTTCATTAGTTGAAAAATTAACTATTGTCTCCGTAATCGGTTGAGTAGCTGTTTCGTTCATAGTGATAGCTCGGATGTGAAGCATAATATTCATGCACATCCGGTATAAAATTACCGTCCAAACGACCGTCAGTCATAATATCCCACCATAAAAATTCTTCAATGAAAGAAGGTCTGCTATAATCATTAAATGAATAAATTGTGTCTCCCGTATGACGATACTTGTGTAATCTTCTGTCATATACGTCTTCATTTCGATTAAATTTACGAGAAAATTGTTCGGTATTCCAACGTTTATTTCTGAATCTGTACATATCATTTTCATACCGCTGTTTTTCTATAGTCAGATTGTGAATTTTTTCATCAAATTGGCGAATTTCTGATTCCACTTTTTCACGAACTTGTTCTATATATGCGGTTTGATGACTCAATCCATCCAAACAAGTATATTGTTCCATGAGAATTGAATTGTTTTGAAAGACTTCGGCTATTTTCTGCTTTGAATTTGAAGTGATAAAAATTTCGACGGACATTCTTATGCGTTCATTATATCGTTGATCAATGCTGCGGAGTTGTTCAATAGCGTGGTCGTATGATTCAATGAGCGAAGTAATTTCATTTTTTTGCTTAGTCAAATCTTGTAAAGTTTCGCCGATAGTTTCATAACGATCTTTCGATTCTCTATATAAAGATAATGCTTCAGTAAAAGAAGATACTTGTAATTTTTCACAAATAATGTCGGCATATTTCCAATCTTGGAGAAACTCAGAATTAAAAAAGCGGAAAAAACCGGTATGCGGATATGATGATGTTCCGTAACCTCTGCGCAAAAGCTCGGCAAAACGTAATGTTGATTCACATATCTTCACAATAGAAGACGCTTTTTCATACAATGGTAAAAGCTCTGATTCTTGTTGAATAATGATACCGGTTTCGGGGTTGAGAAAAGCATCACGTTGCTGATAAAACTTATTTTTCTCTATAGAAGAAATTGTTGCAGTTAACGCTGTTTTTTCATGTTCCTTACTATCGAAAAGCGAAAGCAATGTTGGATTTGCTATCAATTCAGATAATGCAAATAATGCAGATTGTGAAAATTCGGGCAGTAAAGTTTTTGTAATCTGATTGAGCACCTCTCGAAAACGTTGTGCTAAGTCGGCGATTTTTTTTGCATGGTCGGCAGATAGTTCAGCAAGCTTGTTTTTCTGAGCTTCAAAAAATGAAATTTGCTGATGTGCTTCATGAATAAATTCACGAACAGAATATTGAGCCATATCGCTACCTCAGATAAAATAACTATTCAGAATAAATGTACGATTAGAGTTTACCGAAAATATTCAAAAATTTCATTTTCCATACCAAAAAAACTGCTTCTCGAACAATAGAGCGATTCATCTTGGAAACACCACTGCGTCTGTCATTAAAGATAATGGGTATTTCCTTGATTCGTGCTCCGGATATCCAGAGGCGATAATTCATCTCAATTTGGAATGCATAGCCATTAGAATGGATTTTAGAAAAATCAATTTTTGAGAGTGCGCTTGCACGGAAGCATTTAAAACCACCGGTAGCATCCATTATTGGCATACCGGTAATTACTCGCGTGTATATATTTGCCGAATAACTGAGAATCAACCGTGAGAGTGGCCAGTTAACGACATTAACCCCATTAGAATAGCGTGAGCCGATCACTAAATCGTATTTCTGAATTTCATCCAAAAAACGTCGAATATCGTTAGGGTCATGGGAAAAATCGGCATCCATTTCCATAATTATATCATAACCCAAAGATATCACATATTCAAAACCTTGGCAATATGCCGTGCCGAGACCCATTTTCCCGGGTCTTTCCATCAATAAAATGCGATTACTGGATAATTGCATTTCCTTGACTGCATCAGATGTGCCGTCAGGGGAATTATCATCAACGATAAGAATATGCACACGCTCATCGGCTTCTAATACGGCATTGACGATACCATGAATATTATCAATTTCATTGTAAGTAGGTATGACAACAATGGGCTTCATAATAATCGAATAAAGTTGTTATATGTTTGTTTATGCTTGTCCATGTCCGGATATGACAGTATAAACAGTTCTAAAAATAATTTCAATATCTAATTTTACGGACAAATTTTCTATGTAATAAAAGTCATAGCGCAAGCGTCGCTGCATTTCGGCAAGAGACTCTTCATAAGCGCGGGACTTTATCTGCCACCAGCCGGTGATACCGGGGCGTACCATGTGGCGACGTGCGTAAATTGGTAATAATGATATGTATTTTTCGACGATTGAGGGTTGTTCCGGTCTTGGTCCCACTACACTCATATCGCCAATGATGACATTCCACATTTGAGGAACTTCATCCAAATGTGTTTTGCGAATAAATTTCCCGAATTTTGTAACACGTGGATCATTTTTTGAAGTCCATATCCCAAATTGCTGTTGACTTGCGCCATGAGCCATAGAGCGAAATTTATAAATACGAAATATTTTCCCATTTTTCCCAACTCTGTTTTGTGTGTAAAACACCGGACCGGGGCTGTCTAACTTAACACCAATAGCCAAACAAATCCACAGAGGTAAACCAAGTAGAATAAATAAAGAAGCGAAAATAAGATCTAATGTACGTTTCAAGAAAGATTGCCAAGGAGTTAAAATCTGTGCTTGAATTTCGATTAACTGAGAGGAAAAAATCGGTAATGTTTTTACTCTTCCCGTAAATATATCATATAAATCAGGTTTAATTTTCACATTGATGCCTCGACTTCCACAAAGAGCTGATATTTCCAATAATTGCGGGTGAGGTGGGTTTTCCCAAGAAATTAACAGCGATTCAGTGGAAACTTGAGTAATAACTGTTGAAAAATCAGAAATGTATCCTATGATTGGTAACGTACTTTTCGAAAGCCATTGCGAAGAATCTTTTTCATCGGTCAGTATGACACCCTGCACTTCATAGCCCCAAGCAGGATTTTCTCGAATCGAGGTAAGTAATTCGGATAAACTTTCGCTGTCGCCTAATAGTATTGTTGGTATAGAAATAGTTCTATTTTTACGAAGAATCCTTTGAATTAATCTGACACATAATCGAGCCGAACCAATAAAGAAAACAAGAATTAACCAAAATATAAAAAATTTGAGTCGAATTCTTTCTATTTCAGAATCAAAAACGATTATGGAATATAATACTAAGCAACCAATAAATGTTGTGCGTATTGAACGAAACAATTCATCAAAAGGGGAGCGTATATACCAATTGGCATATAATCCGCTAAACCAGAATACGGTTACCCAAGCAACGATGTTTATTGCAGCCAGACTAAGAATATCTGATGTATTGACATCTCGTGGGAAAGCGTGAATTCCCGTTATCATTCCAATCATCATAAACAGGCACGATGCAAGAAACACTGCTATAATATCGCCAGTGAGTTGGAAAAGAACAGGTGTGTTTCTCTTACTGAATATTGTGAATATCCATGTCTTATTGTCAGTTTCCGGCATTTTTGTTGCCTGTTCCACATGAGCTGCTGTTTGCGCTTTGGGCGCATATTCTTGCAATAAGGCGTAAAATGGTTCTTTGGAACTATTGAAATGCAAATATGTGCCGATTGCATTTTTTATTGAAATAAAAATATATGTCAATAAATATATATACCGTAGAATTCCAAGATGTTTTCCATTGATGGTATATTCATTATAGAGCATTATATTTTTTTTGAACATCTTAATTTTTTCTCGAGAAATAGAACCGTTATGAAGTCGGTAATATCCCAACACACTGCGCAATTTTATGCTATATGGAATTCTTTGATGGACTTGAAGCCAAAACTCAAAATCTTCGATTGCATGGTATCTTTTTTCTTCTCTAAAACGAATATCGTGAACTAAATCTCTTTTTATTAAAACTGTCGATGTACGAAACACGTTTTTCCTAATTAACTTTTGATGATTGAATACATCAAATTTCAGTGAGTCTGTAGAAACTTTATGTTCTAATGTAACATCAATAAGAGCATCCCACATAAAATTGCGACATCGAGACGATACAAAACCGACATTGTATTTCTGAGCAACATAGAATTCTATTTCAAACACTGCTTGATGCAATACATCATCAGAATCTAGAAAATATACATATTCGCCCCTGGCATTGTCAAGCCCAATATTGCGAGGTCCGGCAGGTCCGCCAAAATTATGTGGTGTTTTCAGTACTTTAATTCTATTGTCAGTCTGTTGTAATTCTTCAACAATGGCGACTGAGTTATCAGTAGAACAATCATCAATAAAAAGTAATTCCCAGTGTTGATAAGTTTGGCGCATCACCGATTGAATGGTGGTTTTGAGATACTCCTCTCTATTGTAATTGGGAACAATAACAGAAATTAAACCTGATATGTATTCAGTGTTAGCCGACATCATTAAAAGTCATCCATTCTGAATAGAATCCGCGCTGTTATTGAGGGTTGTCCGTTTATATTTTGCAATCGTGCCATACTTTGGATATTGAATCCTCGTATAATTTCCCATCCGGCATCTAATTGCAGCAAAAAAGTGCTTCTCAGATTTCCATTTAAAAATGGTGCGCTTTGTGAACCTGTATTACTAAGGAATACATCTCCACCTGCATTAACAATTACATTATTATTAACATCAACTATGTTTTCGCCGTGTCGTATATATGCCGCCGTAATTTGAAGCGGATATCTATTGCCCCACCACCACAGTAATTTTGTCGAAATTTCATCGCTGTTCGGTGGTAAACTTCCCATCATAAGTATCGCATCATTTGTTGCGGAGTTCTGCGGATTAAAATGAGAAAAGGTATAGGGAAAAACTCTTACATATTCAATCTGTATATCACAATTATATGGTGTGGCATAAGCTCCGCCAATATTAAAGGTGGTTTTATTACTCCAGAAGTCTGAACCCAATTCTTTAAAGATGATATCATCGAGCAAGAAAGAACCTTTTAACTGAATATCAGAAAATGGCCTAACTGTTACATCAAATCCCATCATGGAGTTATCTCTGTCACGAAGTGAGTGTTCAACAGATTTGTAAAATGAGAAGGGATTGAGATAGCCAATATCCATTGGACGGGAATAAATGATTCCATCCCAAAGAGAAATTTCTCCCCAACTTGGTCGCCAAGATATTCGATGTGTTGCAAAATATTTGGGACGAAGATTGAGAAATGGTCCTGCCGGATAAATATCGTTTTTGCTTATCAATAATCTGCCATTACTGTCTTCCGGTACGGATAGTAAAGATGCATGCATAAATCTATATTCCACCGTTTTAAATTTAGCTCCGAGCATTATGGCATCTGCAGGCGGTGCTGCATCCGATAAAAATATTCTATTAAAATAACCCGCTCCGATTGTACGGTTTTCTCTTCCAATATAGGCATAAAACCATTTGTGGTCAAAGCGCAGATGCGACTCCGTAAAATCAAAATCGGAGTTAAATGTGGCAAATTTAATATTTTGTTTTAATCGTGGATCACGTAATGCAACCTCTCTTTCGCCACTTACAACTGTCCCATTGGTTACTTGCAGAAAAAAACCCAGCGCATCGGATAGTGTGCCCATAATTCTTGCACCACCTTGAGCATAGGTAACATTTTGCAGATTTTCACCGTTTCGTTTGTCCATAAATATACCTGTCATTGCCAAAGGATATATTTGGACAGTAGCATTTGAATCTTGATACATATAGACTAATTTTTCTCTATCACTAATCAATGATGAAAACAATAGATTAGTGGAATCGGTATCGCTATGAACCAGAACTGCATTTTGACGATTTTCAAGGTCAAATTCTCTTTGAAAACGAAGCAAAACAGCTTTCTCATTATCTGTCAATTCCTTTTTACTTTGATCTATCAGGTTAAGTGCTTTACGTATTTCTTTTCTTTGCAACGGCAAGCTTGATAAAGAAAAATGTGGTAATAATCCTTTGGTTTCAGCGCGTAACAAAAACGTATAAACAGGGTGGACAATTGGTATATGTTCCACTTGAGCTATCAAGAAGAGTGGGAATAAAATTATCAATAGACAACTGATTGCTATCAATCTTTGATGAAAAAATAGTTTGTTATTCATCATTTTAGTTTCTAAATAGTGCTAAGACTGTTGTTACCAAAATGAGAGCAGTTGCAGCAAAATTTGCAACGGTTGCATAATATTGCACTTCATAACCAGCCGGATTGAGTGGCGGTGGTGGCACATATATGGCATCCCCGGCTTCCAGCACTGTAGTGCTTTCCGGTTCAATCCATACTTTAGATTTCCCTTTAATGATGCGTATCATTGATTTTATCGCACCCGCTGACAGACCGCCTGCCGAATTAAGATACCATTCGGCATTTTTGCCGGGTTCAAATGCAATATATCCGGGTTGCACTACTTGCCCATAGACAAATATCTTCTTTGGATTTTTGGGAATGACGATAATATCTCCGCTATTCAGAACTATATTGTCTTTATCTGACGGATTATTTTTATCGAAACAACGAGACAAATCACATGAGGCGATTGGTAATTTTCTTTCATTGTGCATGAGAAAGCGTGCAGTATCTTCGGTTAGTAAATCAGAACCACGCAATATATTTCTTCCTTCTATTTTCTTTGAATCGAAGGGTTCAGCTTCTTGTTGCAATACATAACCTAAAGGCAAATATGCATCAGGCGTAAAGCCACCGGCTTGTTGTATAATGTCTCTAAGTTTTGTTTGTTCGGGAATGATACTAAAAGTTCCGGGATTTTGTACTTCTCCTACAATTTCCACAAACCCTCCCGTAGCAGCTCTTGTTTCGTTCTTTTTTGTCCCAACATTGATTGCATAGCCCGGAGTAAGCGGATGATCATTCTCTAATTCATTACGTTCATTAAGTGAATATGATAGTGTTGAGGAATTGTTACTTATGCCCGTAATTGCGTTAATGTCTGCATTCTCAGTGATACCCATAGCCGCTTTGAAAAGAAAAGATGCTTTATCACCTTCTTTATACGCTAACACTACAGGTCTTCTGACAGCACCGCTTATTGAAATCGTTTGATATGTAATAGGTGCAAAAGGAACATAAACCTCATCACCTTCGCGAATCATCGGGTCATCGTTGCCATCGGGATTATAGCGTGCTTTTTCTAAATCAGCGACAGAAGAAGTACCGTTTCGATGATAAATTTTAATATTGCGTGAGGAAAAAGACGTTAGACCAATGGGGGAGGGGCGTGATAGCAATCTTCCTGCAAGTGTGCTTCCATTTTCTTCTTGCTTATCATTGCGTTTTGCATTCACGGCATTGCTGCCGGTGGGTGCTTGTTGATGTGCAATTTTTACAAGTGTTGACACATGAGTGCTTGCGGGAAATGCAAAAACTCCCGGAAACATGACATTACCACTTATGGTAACATACACTAACCGTGCTTTTCGCAATGTGAGAGAAACTGATGAATTGCTATTGCGCTTTTTGACAATTTGTGTGATGGTATCTTTGGCTTGGGTAAGCGTTTTCCCTTTAAGTGATACAACTCCAATACGAGGTATTATAGCTGTACATTCGGGCGATATGATAATCGGCTGTTCCACGGCTGGTACAGGAAAAATCATAACTGATAGAATATCGCCGGGACCCATCATATAATAGTCGGGATTGATAATGTCGTCGGTGGCGAATTTGTCATCTGATCGCAAATCTGATTGCGAGACATTTGTGCTTATATCCGTGAGTGACTTCAAGTCAATACCCGATTGTGCAGACCCTGTGCCGGATTGAGCAAACAGCGAATCAGGAGAAAGCAACAGAAAAAGAAAAAAAGTTATAAGTGTGTAATACACAATATGATAAGTGTTATTTTTGCGAAGCATCATGCAACGAAGTTGTTTAGTGTACTGTTAAGTGTAGAACTATATCACGATTTAGCCCTACCACAATTTTGATTTCTTCATCAAAAGAGGTAAATGCAAAATTACGGTTTTACATTCGGTAAAGTTATGAAAACATCCCATCTGTGAAGTTTTGCAACTTAGAATATGATAAAAGTCTTTGTGAAAACGGTCATTTTGTAGTAAATTGCTTTTGTGATTTAGTGTAACTATGTTTTATTCAAACTAAGGGAGAGTTAGTATGGTTATTTTTCATTTTGGTCGCCATAGCGTACCATTTGCTGACATTCATTATATACATGTTGAGTATAACTATCATGAAAATGAAATATTTATTGATCTTGAATTGAATGGCGGAGTGCAAATGAGTCTAAATTTACCTGATTCACTTACATTTATGGAGCAATTTGTTAAGCATATACGCGAGGTTAAGAACATATAGTACGTCGTTTGCTTAGTGTAGCCCCGAATCACTTTACTGCGAATCGGGGCTTTTTGTTTATTTCTTACGTTTATTCATAAGTTGTTCAATTTCATCGGGTTCAATCGGAATCGAACCCATCAAATCAATAAAGCCGCTTTGGGTGATTACTATATCGTTTTCAAGTCGAATGCCAATGGATTCTTCGGGAATATAGATTCCGGGTTCCACCGTAAAAACCATTCCAGCGGCAAATGGAACTCCATAGTGACCATAATCATGAACATTTAAGCCAAGATGATGGCTAGTGCCATGCATAAAGTACTTTTTGTAGAGAGGTCTTTCCGGATTTTGATTGCGAACATCCTTTCTCTTTAGCAGTTTGAGACCAATCAGCTCTTCTGTCATGATTTCACCAACAGCTTTGTTAAATTCTTCAAAGTTTGACCCAACTGTGAGTAATGCAGATGCTTGTCGGAGTACTCGTAACACGGCATCATACACATTACGTTGGCGTTGGGTAAACTTACCATTAACGGGAATAGTGCGTGTCATATCCGCATTGTATCCCGCATACTCCGCTCCGACATCAAGACAAAGTACATCACCATCCTGACATATTTTATCATTTTTGACATAATGTAATATACAACTGTCTTTGCCAGAAGCGATAATTGGTTGATAAGCAAATCCGCGTGAACGATTTTTCAAAAACTCATGGGCAAATTCGGCTTCAATCTCATATTCATAAACACCCGGCTTTACATATTTGAGTATTCGTCGAAAGCCTTTCTCAGTAATGGTGCATGCTTGCCGAATCAAAGCAACCTCAATATCGGACTTAATTGCACGTAACTCGTGCAGAATAGGTGCAGATCGTTTATATGTATGGAGTGGATATTGTGACATACATTGTTCGCGGAAGCGATCGTCACGCATTTGTACGGGAGTAGCTATATTCTTAAACTCATTGGTGTTGAGATAAATATTGTTACTCTGTAATACTGCCCCACGAAACTGAGATTGAAAAGCTGAAAGCCATTGCACATTCTTAATACCTGAAATTTGAGTTGCTCGCATTTTAGTTAATTTCTCACCTTCCCAAACAGCTAAATGTTCATTCGTTTCCCGCACGAACAGTATCTCGCGATTATGTTCTTGGGGCGCATGTGGGTTCAAGAGCAAAATAGTTTCTTCTTGATCAATCCCTGTCAGATAATATAAATCCGAATGTTGCACAAAAGGTAAGGTGCCATCCGCAGATGTCGGCATAGTATCATTTGAGTTGAACACAGCCACGGAGTTGTTCTCCATACGCAGTGCAAATTGTTTACGATTCTCAATGAAGAGATCTGGGTTTATTGGTTCATGTCGCATATCTGTCAAGAATGAATAATGAGTCAAATTTAGTAATAAAGAGGAATCAAAACCAGTGTTCGGAAGGGTTATAATCGGTTAGTACCAGTGGTGTACCTTTTTGTATAACAACCATTTTTTCAAAATGGGCAGATAATTTACCGTCGCGCGTACGAATCGTCCATTTGTCTTTGTCTGTTTTTACATCACGAGTACCCTGATTAATCATAGGTTCGATTGCTATGCATAGACCCTCTTGTAATTTTACATTTGGGTATGCGGTTCTATACATCAATGGCGGGACAAAATTCGGAATAGAAGGTTCTTCATGCAGTGACTTTCCAACTCCATGGCCCACTAAATCACGGACCACAGAAAAACCATTTTTTTCACAATGAGTTTGTACTGCTCTTGCGATATCATATACTTTGTTGTTTGTTACCGCTTGTTCTACGGCTAAATTTAGTGATTCGCGTGTTATTTTGAGTAGTTTTTTTGTTTCTTCCGAGATTGTACCCACTGCAAATGTATAAGCACTATCACCATAATAGCCATCTTTGTATGTTCCGCAATCAACAGAGATAATATCTCCATCTTGTAATGGGGTATCGTTTGGGATGCCATGCACAACCACATCATTCACAGAAATGCACAATGCAGCAGGGAAGCCGGGTCTTTGCCCTGCTATTTCTCCATATCCCTTAAAAGCCGGCTTCGCATTTTGGGACAGAATGTAGTCCTCAGCGATAGCATTAATCTCCAATGGAGTGATACCGGGTTTGATAAATGGACGAACTGACTCGAAAACGCCGACGACAATTCTTCCCGATTCTGCAAGTTTCTGTATATCTGCTGTCTTGTTCATAGAACTTCCGGATAGTAGTTTGAAAAGATTGAATTGATGTCAACTTCTTTTGCAAAATTCGCCAAAATTTGACAAAAAGACACAATTTTTTACATTCTAAATTTTTTTGTTGAGTTCTTGTTACATTTGGACAAAATTTGTGTCGTTGCAGTTGAGGCAAAGTACAAAAGTTAACTTTTTCAACTTTTTTTTGCAAAATCCATTGACAAGTAAAATTTTTTGAGTAATATTGAGTTGTTATTTACGAAAAGACTGACTTATCAGTAGTGGGGGCATTCAATAAATTTTGAAAACGTCAAAGAATCTCAGACAGTTCATACATATCATATCTACTTATTTATCAATTATTTACAGGAGTTTTTCATGAGAAAACTTTCTAAGTTGCGAGCGTTATGGCTCTTTGCAGTGTTTGCAATAGGGGCGATTGCACAGCAGGGAACGGCACAAATTACCGACCCTGCACCGTACTGTACGGCTCAGCATCAATTTCAAGCCTGTGCATTGGCTATTGGCATAGGTCGTGTTCAGATTTACACCAAACTTGACAACCCGTCAGCTTGCGTTGATGCTCCCGGATATTCTTTCTTCAATGGTTTACCTCCCACGATTTTGGAAGCAGGACAGACATATACAATAGAAGTCAGTCCTTTGACTAATATGACAGTGTCTTACACCAACCAGTGTGCGGCATGGATTGATTATAACCAGAATCTTGCTTTTGAGGCAAGTGAACAAATCATAGTTGGTATGCCTCAAGTTGGTCCTAATGGAGTTTTTCCGGCAGTAATTCGCAACTTTACTGTTCCGTCTAATGCATTGCCCGGTAACACGCGAATGCGTGTGCGCACAATGAATTCAGGTGCAATGGCAGGTTGCGGTTTCGTTAACTATGGTGAAACTGAAGATTATGTTATAAGTATCGGTGGTGCTTCTATTGTTGGTTCATTTCCAGATATTCCCGGAAGCCCTCTGAATATCTTGAGAGCTATGAACATTTATGATGGAGCAAGTGCTGCTTTTCCAAAACCAAGTTTGACTATTGACAGACCTAAAACAGCCGGTTTCACACAGACTGTCACTTATGCAATTACAGCAATTAATGCAGGTTCATTAGCAAATGGTACCACAGTTTATCGTATGCTTGATCCTGTAACGAACTCAACAACGATTACTAATCTTCCGGCTTTCCCACCTGCACCTTCTTTGCTTGTCGCGAGCAGAGCAACAGGGATTGCGGGCATGGCAGATGGCTCGTTTAATACAAATGCTATTCCACCCGGTACATATCGTTTGACATCTGTTCATGAATTACGACAAGGTACTACTTTGATTGCATCTCAAACATGGACACATGAGTTTCTAATCGCTGCTGAACGCGATATGACAACACAAGCAATTTTATCACCATTAGATGCTTCCAGAACACGTTATCTTCGTACAACAGATATTCCAATTACGGCACAATTCCGTAATGTTGGTCTTGAAACAGTAACACGTTATCGCGCCATTGGCGAAGTGTATGATGGAGCTACTCTTGTATTCCGTCAAGAATTGATTCGTTCAACTGACCAAGGTGGTGGATTACCTCCGGGCGGTTTGGCAACGAATGATCTTGATGAAATTATTCTAGGATATTACAACTCTGTAAACGTTAAACAGTATTCCATCAAAATTTGCTGTGAATTACTTGAAACAGCTCAAACGCGTATCGGAGCAAATGATCAACAAGCATTTAACGACTGTTTACCTCGTTCCAATCAACCCCCATATATGTTTGATGTATGGTATCTTATTGACTTCGAAACAAAAACAATCGTTAATCCTCCGGCAACAGGCAACTTTGTTGGTCGCCCATTCCGTGTTTCGGCAATCTTTGCAAATAATGGACTTTCAGCGGATGGTACTCCTGCCTTCCTCACAATTACAGGTCCGAACAATACAGTATATGTTTCCAGACAACAGATAGTAATGGATGTTCCGAATGGATCGTTTAATACCATTGAAGGATTCTTCAATGAATTTACACCACCTGTTCCGGGTGTCTATACCATCGAAATTGAAATTGCAGGTCAAGGTGATGAATTTGTTGAAAATAACAAAAAAACGGTTACCGTTGTCGTGAACGAAGCATTGAATGGAGTTTACTCTATCGGTACAAGCAAGCCGGGTCCTCGTAATTTTACAACATTACAAGACGCTCTTGATGCTCTGTATTTACGCGGTGTGAGTGCTCCGGTTCGTTTTCAATTTACTGATCGTAACTATAGCGTAGGTGTTTTACCTGCTCCTGATCCATTTAGCAAAAAGCCAGCTATTGACCTTTCTTCACGTATTATCGGTGCAAGCGACAGAAATACTATTACGTTTGAGCCGGATCCTAATACTGTCGGTTTGTCCAAAGGTAGTGTTACTATCCAATTGAATAGCCAAAATGGTATTGGTGTTCTCTTCGGACAAAATGTTAATCCTTCAAATCGTAATGCAGTACAAAATGAATTTGCGACTACAGAGAATGCAAATTCTTATGGTTATATATCCTTTGATGGCGGAGCTCAAAAATCATTGAAATTCCAGTTGCGCACATTTGCAAATCGTCGTGCTGTGTTCTATTTAGGTGGACGTACATTCAATC
>JAFLBY010000007.1 GCA_017302855.1 Candidatus Kapaibacterium sp. | reverse complement strand
CACGAACAATCACAGCAGAAGAATTTGTAACCCAATATGCCCAAATGTATTCACTTGCTGTTGATTTAGAAATAAAGAATGGCGGAGATCTTGAATATTGGGCAGGTCAGTGTTCAGTGGGGGAACTGTTGGCGTGTAAGTTTCTTGTACAGAAACGGGATATACCATTAAAGATACACTATAATTATGAGGATGAGTTATTACGATTCATTCAATATTACAATGTGGATAATCGGTTTAGTCTATTTTCTTGTCTCGTATTTTCCTTGACACCATCGGGAGGAAGTATAGAAGATGCAGAAAGTAATCATAAGGGTTATATTCCTATAGGACATTTGACTACATTGTATGAAAAGTATCAATTATTTATAAATACTAATACAGGAGAAATTGAGTTATATCCTCCGCAAGACCCCCATTACACAGACAGATATGTGCTAAAAAACGGGATAAAATGTGCCAAAGATGGTTCTTCATTTTTAAGAGCTTTGCTTGCATTTACTCCTACATATTTAGAAGCGGAATATTCTCGAAACTGGCTTAGAAGTTCCACATTTTCTGAGAAAGAAAATATCCTCTTACAATCCAATATGGAAGAGGTTCTTGCAATGGCAGGGGGTGCGGTTTACAGTAAATTTTGGAGTGCTTTTATAATGAATCTTGAAATTCTCGTTGTTTAATTTTTCTTTACCATGACAACAATTCAGCAATCTATTACAATACAGGCGACACAGGAGGCGGTATTTTTATTTCATACCAATCCTGAAAATTTAGCCAAAATTACGCCGCCCTATATCACGGTGGGCTTAGATAAATGGAGTGAGCCGGGTTTGGGGCAAGAGGTTCATTTATCCCTCCGGCAATGGATTTTGCCTGCTCAACATATACACATTCGTTTTGTGGAATATGATTTTCCACGACGTTTAACCGATGAACAGGTACGAGGACCATTTCACTCCATGCGTCAAACAAGAGAGTTTATTGCCGATGGGACAATGACAATAATGACAGATACATTTACCTACTCATTACCATTCGGTATGCTCGGATCTCTTATTGATATGCTTATTGTGCGCCATGTGACCAAAGCTATGTTTCGGTATCGGCAAAAAAAGACTAAGCAATTACTTGAGCAAAACATACAATCCCGATAAAAGGCGAAGCAACGGTTATCCGAAGCGTTGTCCGTAGTTTTGCATAATAGAGATAGTACAATTCACAACTCATAGAGAACAATGGATAAATTTATTGTTGAAGGCGGTGTGCGGTTAAGCGGTGCCGTTCGTATTTCAGGCGCGAAGAATGCGGCGCTTGCCATTATACCGGCGGTATTATTGCAACCCGGTGTGTATAGATTTCACAATACACCCAATATACGCGATATTTGGACAATCACCCGTTTGCTCGGTGCAATGGGCATACACTCCGAACTTAATAAAAATGAACTCTTTATAGATTCGACAAATATTAACAGCTATGAAGCGCCCTATCAGCATGTCAAGCAAATGCGTGCTTCGATTAATGTGTTGGGTCCGCTTATTGCCCGCTATGGTCGAGCACGTGTGTCTTTGCCGGGCGGCTGCGCTTTCGGACCTCGTCCCGTGGATTTACATTTACGCGGACTCGAAAAATTAGGGGCAAACATTGATATTGAAAATGGTTATATCAATGCACATACCGAAGGATTGAAAGGCACACGTTTCCATTTTGATGTATCAAGTGTGGGAGCAACAGAAAATGTTTTATCGGCAGCAGTGTTGGCAAAAGGTTCCACAATTTTAACCAATGCCGCTTTGGAACCCGAAGTCACTGCTCTTGCAAAGTTATTGGTAAAAATGGGGGCAAAAATTGAGGGTATTGGCACCACCACCTTAGAAATTGAAGGTGTGGACGCTCTCAAATCCGTCGAAGATGACATTATACCCGATCGCATCGAAGCAGCCACATTTTTAATTGGTGCGGCAATGACACGCGGTAAAGTGCAATTGGATGGCGTGAATCCTTATCATTTGACGGCAGTGATAGCCAAATTGGAAGAAAGCGGCTGCACACTTGATGTGACGGGCAATACCATTATGATAGAAATGAATGATGCACCGCAGCCCGTGGATATTACGACAGCGCCATATCCCGGATTTCCTACGGATGCGCAAGCACAATGGGTGGCATATATGATGACGGCTCCCGGTGCTTCACGTGTGACCGATATGATTTACCCCACACGTTTTCATCATGTGCCGGAATTACATCGCCTTGGTGCAAAAGTAGATGTCCATGAAAATACCGCCCTTATTCAAGGGGGGCATCCATTATCCGGTGCAACGGTCATGTCCTCCGATTTACGCGCAAGTGCAAGTCTTATCTTAGCTGCTTTAGTAGCCGAAGGACGCTCGGAAATTTTGCGTGTCTATCATTTAGATCGCGGCTATGAAGCATTGGAAGACAAATTGCGCAATTTGGGGGCTTCCATTACGCGGGTAAAAACCGACGAATATTAATACGAAGGTTTTTGATGAAACACCATGCAATCACATATATTATTGTGTATTGTTTTTTTATCGGCTTTATGGGGCAAATCCCTGCATTTGCCCCGCCGGCATCATCCGGTAAAGCCAAGCGTTCTTTACGACACATTAAATCCGCCATTTCCAAAACAAAAAAAGAAATTAAGCGATTAAGTTCCAAAGAAACACAACGCCAATCCCGTATTCAATCATTGCAATCGGCAAGTAAATCATTGCAAAAAAAAGCCGGAGTGCTGGCTGAACGACTGACGGTATTGCATGATTCCACCGCAGAATTACAAAACCGTGCATTGCAACTTTCTTCCCAAGAAAAAATAGTACGAAAAACAATATTCACTCTTGCAAGAGCATACCCTTTGCCATATATGCAAGCCAATATAATGGCATATAACCCACGCTATACTGCACAAAAAAAAGCAATTACTGCCCATATATCGGCTCTTGATAATCAAAGAAAAAAAATACATAGCCATTATGACAGTGTAAAAGCAGAAACAGAAAAATTGGATTCCCTTGCAGGCACTAATGAAATTGAATTGTATTTAACAACAGACCAACAATCACGTTTGGAACAAGCTATTGCCGAAAATTCACGACAATTAACGGCAGTGCAAAAAAACAGGGAATTACTCGAAAAAGAATTACAGAAAAAAATTCAAAGTGCGCAAAAAATTGTTGCATTTATTCGTCAATCGGCGGCAAAAGAACGCTCGCAACAACAACGCACTCGCCGCTCCGATGCATCAATGAAGCAAACATCAACACTTGCGCCGCGTTCAACATTTATGTATCCATTGCCCTCACGCTCACTATTGCGCCGTTACGGGTCATATAAAAATGAATCGTCCGGTGTGATTTTACAAAATCCGGGCATTGATTTTAAGGCAAAACCGGGCACTCGTGTTGTCAGCTCTGCCGAAGGAATTGTTTCTTTGGTCTATAATTTATCGGGTTATAATACCGTCATTATTGTTGAGCATAGTCAAGGTATTCGTACTGTGTATGGTAATTTATTCCGAACCTATGTGCGCAAAGGCGATAATGTGCAAAAAGGTCAGCCACTGGGAATAACAGGGGAAACTATTGACGGTGCATATTTACATTTTGAAGTATGGCGCGGCTCCAATAATGTTAATCCATTGGGGCTATTGCGGTAAATAAACGCCTTAGCAGTCTTGATTCCATAGAATAATAAAAAAGCACATTTACCTCAAGATTGTTATTTTTACACATTGAAAATTTCTTCCTTCACATTTTTTCAAGGAGTACTCTTATGAAAAAGCTCAGATTATTGGCTGTCACAACAGCGTGTTGCATTCTTGCTCTTGCTGCGCAAAGTTGTTCGGACGACACAACAAACCCCGCAACACAAATAGAGGTATTTGCAGAAATGACCTCACGGAGTGTTACCTCAATGCGTTCCGATGATTCGCATAGTATTAAGCAGACATTTGGTGATATTGCCGACTCCATACATATCAGCAAAGTCCGCATTTTGGTCAAAAGACTCAAATTGCATCGCAGTGCAGAAGACACCGTCAGCGGCGATAAAGAAGTCAAAGCCGGACCATTTCTTATCACTATTGATTCTGCCGGACAAAGAAGCGTTACCAATAGTACTATACAAGATGGTACGTATGACAAAGTGAAATTCGAGATACATCGTTTCAGCAGCAGCGAAATATCCACATATCTCAATGACCCGATTTTTGCTGATTTTGTCACCGGTGACAGATATTCCACCATCATAGACCTCAAAGTCTATAAATCAGGGCAAGTTTTTCCCTTTAGCTTCAGAAGCGAAGCTACTTCAAATCTTAGTCTTGCTTTGAACCCTGGTTTGACTATTAACAATAGCAATGTTGGGGCATTATTGCTCCAATTACAGCCATCGCTTACTTTCAGATTAGGAGCGGATATACTTGACCCACGCGATCCACGCAATAAAAAAGATATAGAAAATGGATTGAAAAAAGCAATCAGGGCACTCAAACGATAAACTAACATTCCTATAATACCATTGCGTAAACGGACATCGGCACAAATCGGTGTTCGTTTTTTTATGTCTTTCGCTCATGGACTGTTTCGGAAAACTCATCTTGCAAGAGTGCAATCATAAGAGGAAACACTGAGTTCACTTGCAGCGATGATGCACCCGATTGCAGCGACTACGACCCCGATTGAGCCGACTACGAACCCGACCGAAGCGATAACGACCCCGATTGAGCCGACCCCGAAGCCAATTGAGCCGACTACGAAGCCGATTGAGCCGACTACGACCCCGATTGAGCTGACCCCGAAGCCAATTGAGCCGACCACGACCCCAATCAAAGCGATGACGAAGCCAATTGAGCCGACCACGACCCCGATTGCATCGAATCAAGAGGGCATTGCATCGAATCAAGAGGGCATTGCATCGAATCAAGAAGTCATTGTATCAAATCAAGAGGGCATTGCATCGAATCAAAAGGACATTGCATTGAATCAAGAGGACATTGCATTAAATCAAGAGGGCATTGCATCGAATCAAGAGGTCATTGTATCAAATCAAGAGGGCATTGCATCGAATTAAAAGGACATTGCATTGAATCAAGAGGACATTGCATTGAATCAAGAGGGCATTGCATCATCTCACTTAGGGTATGTATCATAGCAAGCGCTTACATTTTATTCTCTTACGATGAGAGTAATGGCTCGTGAAGACAATGGTTCCACTCAAATGACCGGAGGAAAGTATCATTGTGGCAATGCAATGAATCATAAAGGTTTAGTATCTTTGCACAGTGGTGAAGTTTCTGCACAAAGGGATTCGTCATCTGTTCTTTATGGTCAATCTTGAGGACAATTATGTTTTACAGCAACAATTTTACTCGCGATTCAAGTTCGCTACGCTACACTCGATTGCTGCATATCGAACGCAATAGTGCGGACTATGCCATTATTCTTGCACTCACACCGGAAATCATTGCATGGGCAGGTAATTGCATGACATCGTATTCCCAAAGCAGACAGGATATGGCATTAGCCGAGAATGAAAGGCAGGAAGCCACAGCATTATTGCATGAGCATTTGGAAATACTCGACAATGATTATCAGGTGGCGGCATTATTTGCACGTCAGCTTTATGCCGATATACCCGATTATGTGCAACATTTTGATTTTGACAAGCCGATGCCCCGCACTCAATCGCGCAAACAACAAAGGGTGACGCATGTGCTCAATCGGCATAGCCGTATGCTTGCTGAGGGAATTCATCCGCAAATGCCTGCCGGATTGATGGCACGTTTGGACTCATCATTGCAACAGGTAAAACAGACGACGATACGACGTTTTGACAAAAGCGTGGATGCTCGCCAAGCCGCCCGAGAGCATAGGGCACTTTGGTCAGCTGACACGAAACTATTGCGTTTGCTGTATGCTCATTGTGTTATGGTGTGGGGCGATAATGATCCCACATTGAATGCTATGGGCTTTGCTATGCGTGAGCAAGTTCACGGCAAATAATTATTGCGGCATTTTTTTATTTGTTTGCTATCTTTGCATTGTTAGCAACAACAATCAACTATTACAATAATAGAACTTGTTTAAACAACATGGAATCAATTTTTCAACATCTTACTCATTATGAAAAAACATATTACGGTATTTCATTCTTTTGTAGTAGAATCTGAAAGTGCGTCAATTGCAAAAGTTACTTATCGTATTTCAGACTGTGATTTGTTACGTAAAATCATGAAGTTGCAAACTTAATAGTTTGATTGACCTTTTTAGAATTGTTCATACTCAAAAAGTAGCTGCAATTCTCACGTTTTTAGACAAAATATTGTAATTCAATTACTTAACAAAAATTTGGTTCGCAACAAACTGTTTAAATAAGCTCGATATAAAAAAACTCCCTTCTTTACTCTATGAAAGAGGGGAGTTTTATTTTTGAAAGAATATGATGGTTTCTTATGACAGATGCTGAAGTATTGTATGAATTGTTTGACGTAGATTTTTTCTATGCACAACTTTATCTAAAAATCCATGTTGTAAAACAGATTCAGAACGTTGGAAACCTTCGGGTAATTTTTTACGAATAAATTGTTCAATAACGCGAGGACCTGCAAAACCGATGAGTGCTTTGGGTTCGGCAATATTGACATCGCCCAACATAGCAAATGAGGCACTGACGCCGCCTGTTGTTGGGTCTGTAAGAATGGAAATATAGGGTAAACCATTATCTGCAAGTTCTCCTAAAATAGCACTTGTTTTTGCCATTTGCATTAATGATAATGCGGACTCTTGCATACGTGCGCCGCCTGAAGCAGAAATAACAATAAGCGGGCATTTGTCAGTTAATGCTCTTTTGCCTGCACGATAAAATTTTTCACCGACGACGCTGCCCATACTGCCACCGATAAATCCGAAATTCATACAAGCGAATGATACATGGCGTCCCACAATATCACCGTAACCCACTGTGAGCGCATCGGGAAAATCAGATTTTTGATACGCTTCATTTAATCTCAGCGTATATGCTTTGGTATCCACAAAATTAAGAGGGTCAGCACTTCGTACTTCGGTATCGGTATGAACAAATGTGCCTTGATCGAATAATATGTCCACATATTCTTCCCATGTAATACGGAAATGGTGATTGCAGCTGTGGCAAGTAAATAAATTTTCCTCAAATTGTTTTTTGTAAATAACTGTTTTGCATGAAGGACATTGTGTAAAAAGTCCATCAGGCATTTCTCGAGGAATATTATCACCAATATTTTGTTTTTTTCTTAAGAACCAAGACATAAAATCTCCTTATGTATTTTAATGATTTATCGAATTTCTACTTCGGTGGCATCATCACCGTAAATAGTTTTGAACCAAGTATCTGTAATGTCTTCGGGTTGTCCCTGAAAAATCATTTTCCCTCGTTTGAGCGCAATAACTCTTGTAGCATATTGGCGCACCAAGCTGAGGAAATGTAAATTACAGATAATGGTTTTTCCATGTTCTTTATTCACTTTTTCTAAATATTTCATGACAGAATGTGACGTAGCGGGGTCAAGCGATGCCACCGGCTCATCTGCAAGAATAATATCGGGATTTTGCATCAGAGTACGGGCAATTGCTACTCTTTGTTGTTGCCCTCCACTTAATTCATCGGCGCGTTGTTGTGCTTTATCGGGTATGCCCACAATTTCCAAATTATGCAAAGCGCGTTGTTTTTGTTCATCGGTAAATTTATTCATCAGAGCAGACATGACGGACATAGTGCTTAAATCGCCCGTAAGAACATTGTCGAGAACAGAATAACGAGGAATAAGATTAAAATGTTGAAATATCATACCGACGGAGCGTCTGTATTGACGTAGCTCTTTGCCTTGTATCGTTGTGACATCCTTGTTGCGAAATATAATAGAACCGGAAGTTGGTTCATGCAAACGATTGATGCAGCGTAATAATGTTGATTTACCCGAACCGCTTAATCCGATAATAACAAGAAACTCTCCTTCATTAACAGTGAAATTAATGTCTGTTAATGCCTGATTCCCATTTGGGTATGTTTTTGAAATATGTTGTAATTCCAATATCATACAATTATTCCATTGCTCGTGAATTTGCAATCTGTTCAGCTAATTTTTCGATAGTTAATGATGGTTTTGTCATACGTATATTGGTCATGGTTATTGCTTGAGCATGAAGCTCTGTTTCCCCGGAAGGATAGAGAAAGCAATATTCTGTACCCTGTAATTTTGTTTTACCTCGATAGACAATATCACATCCAATTTGAAGCGAATATTCAGCGGCATCGTTGATAATAATAAATCTTTCTTGCTTTTTTTCTTGCAAGCCCGAAAACTCCTTTTTATCAATTATCTTCCCATGTTCTTTGATAAGTATTGCTTTATCATCAAAGGTAAATTCCAATCCTTTATTATGAAGATAATCATGAGGCGTTGAACGAAAACCAATAGTAAAATATTTGCCTGCTGTTGGGGTAATTGTTATATCCGTAATATGGTCTGCTGCTTCATTAAGCCCCAATGCCAGCGCACCGCCCTTAAATATTCGCATTGAATTATCGGCAGTTTGTTCTACGCTGTCAATGTGAGAAATATTGATACAGCCGATATATTGTTTGGGAGTATATTTATTGAGCTGATAGATATATGGATTCGGAAGTATTGACGGAATAAGTGAACAGCCGGAAAGTATATTCCCGCATATTATGATGGAAATAATTTGAAGTGTAGATGATATTGGAAATGGTGTTTTCATTATTTTTTCCGCGAGTATCGTAATTCCGATTCTTTGAATAATCGTTCATTGATGCCTATGCCAAAGCCAAGATAAAAAGTGGTAAATTCGACAGCATCACCAACATCTATGTCCAATCTGTCTGTAACATTCGCAATAGGATTACCGGTGACAACACCACCGGTCAGGTGCAAATTTACATATTCATTTACGCCTAATTTCAGTGCTGCACTGACATTGAGCACGCGCGACGGATAATAATTATATTCAACAGATGGTTCAAGAATTAAATCGTCTTGAATGAGCGTATGCCAGTATCCTGCACGCAATGGGAAAACAGACATAGCAAATTCCTTTGCACCAAAAAATCCAAGATGAAGCAATGAAGTACCTATGAAAACCCGTTTATCAATAAAAGGTAATGATAAGGTAACGGGTGCAATTCTCACGGAAAATCCATTAAATAATCCGGTCTGTGCTTGCTGCGCATTTCTGTTTCTTGCTGTTGGTTGAGTATAGCCGAATAAACTGGTATCGGCGGAAGACATATTTATCGAAAATGAGAGTAAGCCCACAGACCAAGAGCTGTGCTCGTGATCTTTCCATTCAATATCAAGTTCTTCCGGTTTATTAAGAAAATCTAATACTGAGGTGCCAAGCCCAATATAAGGGATGGTTGAAGATACTGATGCAGAGGTTGAGTTAAGTGAAGAATTAGCAAGATTAATACCGGCAGCTAATCCGGCATAAATACGAAAATTCAATCCTCCGATAGAGCCAAAATCTAATGATACGGAGGCATTGCCATATTGCGAAGGGAAATAGCCGAATCCAAAAGCCGGCGTAATTGCTATGTAGGGAATGCTTTCACTCAAGTAAAAACGTTTGCGTATATAAATAGGGAAAATACTGACTAAGGATTTTGCATTATCTACCTCCGGCACAATCATTTCTACGGCACTGGTTCCGACGGTCCAATGTTTTGCATCACGAAACCACCGTAATCGCCATTCAAAAATACCAAAGCGATAGAGTCCTCCCGTAAATAGTACATCGCGTGTTTCACCCCTTTTAATGGAGCCGAACTCAGGATCAAAAATCCCGAACACACCAAATAATCCTGAGCCAAAACCTTCGGAGGGCGATGAAGTGCCCAATAATCCTACGCCCTCAAATAAACCGACACGAATAAAATTGGGATAATATCGTTCCGACGTACTGTCATATTGCGTCTTTGTATGTGTAATTACTTTTGTGGTCGGTGAAGGAAAGATAATCCCATTATCACGAGGTCCGGGAGGATTATTAATGGTTTTTTCTACTGTCGTATCGTTCACTGTAATAGTAAAGCGATCTTCTTCAATTCTTGTTAATTGTTTTTTTAACACACTCGTGCAACTTGAAAATAATATTGCAGCCAATAATGACAGAAATATTATATGGAAACGGAATATGCAGTGTATCATAATTAGACCGATTTTTCTGTTATTATTCAACGGTAAATTCAAGAACAGTGTGCGAGTTTAGTATGGCTTTCACATGCGATTGACTGTGAATTTGTGCAACGCCTTCCGGTGTGCCGGTAAAAATACAATCACCGCGCCGTAAGCCAAACACAGAAGAAATATAGGCGATAAGTGCCGGAACACTTCGTTCCATTTGATTGGTATTTCCTTTCTGGCGTAATTCACCGTTCACATAGAGTTCAAGTTCTGCATTGGTATCATCAATACTGTGGGGGGGAATAACCGCGCTAAGAGGAGCCGATCCACGAAATGACTTGGCGGTTGCCCATGGTTCACCTTTTTGCTTAGCAATGGTTTGTATATCACGCAATGTAAGATCAACGCCCACTGCATAGCCGATAATGTAGTCTCTTGCTTCTTGTTCGGTAATAGTATCACCGTCTTTACCGATAATGACAACCAGCTCCACTTCGTGATGTAAGTTGTTTGAAAATTTAGGAATAGTGACTAATCCTGTATGTGGAGTGTATGCAGATGGGGGTTTCAAAAACACTAAAGGTGCACCGTCAGGTACTTCTGCACCCATCTCACGAGCATGAGCTGCAAAATTGCGTCCAATGCAGTACATTGTACCAATGGCGAGGGATGGTTGTTGTTCAGAAAAAGTATAAAAAACCATGTATGTTTCTTTCAAGTAAACAAATTATGATATGCCAACAATGACACACTTTATCTGCAAAAATCGGCTTTTTTGCCATACATCCGTACAAATCCGCTGAAAGTGCTATGATAAAAGTAGCGAATTTCCACATACTATGTGGTTTATCACTAGCTCTATATCAGTTGAGACGGGGCAATCTCATTTGTTTTGCCGTGTCCGAAATGGCTGCGGAGTCTTTTATTTGTGAAGGAATGACACCTTCCGGAGGTGGGTCGAAGTAATTAACCGAATCGCCCGTAGAGTCGGCAGGAATACCTGAAAATTGAAAAGTTTTTTTGTTAAAACCAAGAGATTGATCCTCATATATTTTTTTCATTAAACGTCCGAAAATGGGTGCGGCAGCTCTTCCTCCTTGTCCATACCATCCCTGAAATTTGACTTTTCTGCTGTCAAATCCCGTCCAAACGCCGGCAACGAGTTCGGGCGTAAACCCAATAAACCAAGCATCTGCATAGTCATTGGTTGTGCCTGTTTTGCCACCGGCGGCATATTTATAGAATTGCCGAATGGAAGAGGCAGTGCCTGCATTAACAACACCTTCCATCATACGCACCATGGATTGTGCAGTCTTTTGACGCATGGCATCAATAACTTTTTTTGATTTTTTCTTTTCATAAATAATGTTGCCCATACGATCTTCAATTTTGGTAATGAAGAAAGGAGGGACATGAATACCTTGGTTGAGAAAAGTGCCATAAGCGGAGGTAATCTCCAATGGTCTTACTTCTTCTGCACCCAAAGCAAGTGCCGGATAAGCCTCCAAAGGCGAATGTATGCCACATCGTCGCGCTAATTGAACGACGCGTTCGGGGGTTGTGTGTTCTGTAATCAAACGTGCTGCTACGGAGTTGATGGAAAAGCGCAATGCAGAACTTAGCGGAATAGGTCCTCCCTCGCTGCTGCTGCCTGAAGGCGACCATACCTCACCGGAGGGTGATGTGTAAGAGTAAGGACCGCTTTCAATAAGAGAAGAGGGGGATAAACCATCTTCTAGCGCAGAAGCATACACAAATGGCTTGAACGATGAGCCGGGCTGCCTTTTGATTTGGACTGAGTGATTGAGTGAGTAACGTGCTTCGGGCGTCATACGCATTGCCTGAGGTGAAGCACCTACCATGCCGACAATAGCACCGGTCATTGGATTAAGCACAACAACACCGGTCTGAATAAGTGTGGTGCGACGCTTTACCGAATCAATAAAATTCTTGTTCGTTTTATATCTTTCACTGATTTTACGCTTTTCTTCTTCTGTTTCGGCGGCAATATAATCAGCTCTTCCGCGGATGGCAGCAGACAAAAATGAACCGAGAATTTCTTTGTTGTTTGCCCATTTCCAAGACTTATCAAATTGATTCTGGAATCCGATAAGGTGTTCCTCAACAGCGGCATTAGCATAGCGTTGAATTTTAGTGTTAAGGGTTGTATGAATAATTAACCCATCTCGGTACAAATCATAGCCCTTGGTCGCAAATTCGCCATTTTCATCTTTTTCAAGAGTCTGACGTACCAACTCGACAAAATGCGGTGCTATTCCAAGCCGAGATTGTTGTTTTTTGGGGGGCATTGTTATTGGTTGTTCAATGGATTCGGTATATTCCTTCGCACTAAGATTGCCATGTTCCATCATCATCGAAAGAACAAGGTTTCTTCTGCCAATGGCACGTTCATAATTGTTGAGAGCATCGTAACCAACAGGATTCTTGAGTATAGCAACCATATACGCACATTCGGCTGTGGTGAGCTGAGTAGGGCTTTTGCCAAAAAAGAGCTGAGACGCGACCTGCAATCCATAAGCACCTCGCCCAAACCAAACAGTATTTGCATATAACTCAAGGATTTCTCTTTTTGTGTAGGTTTGTTCAATCTTGATTGCGGTGAATGCTTCGAGAATCTTACGGCGCAGGGTAGGGGATTGATCTAAAAACAATTTGCGGGCAAGTTGCTGCGTAATTGTCGAAGCACCTTCACGTTTACCCATAAAGATATTCTTAAAGATAGCTTTGAAGGCTCGAGTAGTATGCACACCATAATGACTGTAAAATTCCCTGTCTTCTGTTGCAATAAGTGCTTCAATAAATGCCGGCGGGATGCTGTCATAAGGTAATTGTGTTCTTCTTTCGATAAAGAAGTAGTCCAATACATCGCCATCCGCACTCATAATCCGTGTTGCTAAATCTTGTTTAGGATTCTCCAAATCATTGAAAGACGGAACATTGCCATTGATGATAAAAAAAAGTATCAAACCAAGTGCCGCCAATAGGCAAGCAGTGATAACAAAAAATGTCGTAATAAGTTGTCGCAATGACATAGTAAATGCCGTTGATGATATATGATATGTCAAAATTACGGCAGAAACAGGTAATTCAGATGATAAAGGTCATAAATAGAAAGTGATGCCCCTTTGTTTGAAGCATCACTTTTCGTTCCTTTATAGGCTTTCGTTCTTGGTAAAGCATTGCTGAATGCTTACTTTCCCCCGCGTTTTTTCTCTTTGTGTTCTGCTTTAAGAGTTTCATATTTTGCCTGTTGTTCCGATGTCAGAACTGCTTTGATTTTTGCATCGAGTTCTTGGGCAATTTCGCGCTTCTCTTCACGGGATTTATCCTCTTTTTTGCCATGTTCTGCACGAAAATCTTTCATTATTTCTTTCATTTTTGATTTTTGATCTTCAGTCAAATTAAGTTCTTTCAAGATTTTTTTCATGTGACCATCACCGCGTGCAAAAAGATGGTTCGATGGCGAAAAGAGTACTATGCCGCATGTAATGAGTGCGAGTACTGAAATTTTTTTTGAGGTATTCATAAATACAATCCTTGTGAAAAATGAAAAAATATATGTAACCATAAATAATTGCAATCGTCGGCTTAGAGGCAAGAGACACAATAGAGGTTTAATCGTCATCAATATATAATTTGAACTTGCTTAAAGAATACGAAATCAGATTTCAGAATCGTATATCATCACAAGATGAAAATTTTTATCGTTTCTTTCTTCTGTCACAAAGTCTGAAAGTACGTTAATTGGAAAAGTTACTTATCGCATCAAGAACCATGCTTTATTGAGCACATCCAAGAACTTGTAAGATTCATAGTTTGATACACTTTTTTTTATCATTGTTCATACTCAAAAAGTAGAGGCGATTTCTCTCGTATTTAGGCAAAGTGCTGCAACTTAATTACTTGGCAAAGATGTGGTGTGCAAAAACTGTTTGGAAACGTTCATAGATAGCAGTGAAAAACAGAAATAGAGACAACGTAAAATGTTAATGCAGCGGCCGTTTTTTGACCATTCCTCCTTTAATATCATTGATTGAATGTTGGACAATAAATGCTTTTGCATCAATTTTTTCTATTTCTAAAATCAATTTTGTAACTTCTAAACGTGTTACCACACAAAATAAGGCACGTCCTCCCTCATGTTCAAAATCGCCTCTTGTGCCATATCCCTTATCGGTCTTAAATACAGTGACTCCTTTGCCCAAATATTCCGTAATCTGTGTTTTGATTTCTTCTGCTTTAGGAGAAACGACATAAACTCCAATATATTCCTCAATGCCATTGATGATAAAGTCCACAGTTTTTGACGCAGACAAATATGTTAGAATGGAGTACATAGCTGTTTCGATATTTAATAAAACAGCAGCAATTAAAAATAATATAGTGTTAAAAACAGCTATAAAATCACCAACCGTCAGACTACTTCTTCGACTTACAGTAATTGCCATAACTTCTGTGCCGTCTATTACTGCTCCACCTCTAATTGCGAATCCTATGCCGGCACCAAGAAAAAAACCGCCGAATACTGCAATCAAGAGAGTATCTTTCGTAAAAACGGGGAGTTGTAAAAAATGTACTAATAGAGAGAGAACAATGATTGCCAAAATACTTTTTAGGGCAAACTCTTTAGATATTTGACGTACACTCATAATAATAAACGGCAAGTTTACTGCAATAATAAGAATACCTAAATCTATTTTAGTGAAAATATTCAGTAATAAAGAAACACCCATTGCGCCGCCATCTAAGAAACCGTTGGGCAATAAAAAACCTTTTAAGCCAATACTTGCCATGATTACCCCAAGCGTTATGAGGATAACATCTTTAATATAACGTACATAGACACGTCGTTTTACGGTATTTATCATTGTCATCTCCATTTTTTACACTATCTTTTTGTTAAAAATAACAGCAAAATCATATTAACATTATGTTTGACCAACTGTGTTTTGTAATACTAAACCTTGCTCAAAATCAGTTATATTTCCCAAAGTGGTTTGGGCTATTTCTGTCATTGCTTCATGAGTAAAAAATGCCTGATGTGCAGTAATGAGAACATTAGGAAATGACATTAAATGCAAAATCAATTCCTCATGAAGTGATGATAATATCTCGGACTATATACAAGAATGTGTATCTTGATGATGTCATGTGGACTACTTGAACTTTCTTCAGTTCATTTAGTCATGTCCTTGACATGTAAAATACATAAGTAATGTGATGATTCCTTTAAGAATTTTTGTCATGAAATTGTATGTTTTTCTATGCAATGTTTGATGTACACTATTGTTGTGAAAGGAATACTATCACTTCTTCGCAATATTTTTGTCTATTTCCTTTCATTAAATACCTTTTTGTTTTGATAAGGTATTGTCCGATGTATGATTATTACTTAAAAAGTCACAATATTCCTTTTTACTCTAAGTAAGGTGCAGTCAAAACAGGGTTTATACGTTGCCGTAATAATGCTATCATTGTGCATTTTTTTCTGTCATATTCGATTCTGACTCAGATTCTGAGTTTGGGTTAGCTAAATATGTTGGTAAACTTAAACCTGCCATATTAAATAAATCATTGAGTGGTGGAACCGTTTTCATCATGCCCGACACAAAATTAGCGGTTGATCCGTTTCCATTTGTAGTATTGCCTGAGTCCCAGACTGTAATTTTATCAATTTTAATATTTTTTACAGCTTCTACTTGAGTTTTTACCAGTTCGGGTAATTTTTCAATCAGTAATAATTGAAATGCTTTGGTCGGGTCTCCACCTGCTGCCGATACAACATCTTTGTATCCTTCTGCTTGTTTTGTTAGTATTTCGAATAATCCTTTGGCTTCTGCTTCCATTTTTGCAAAGATAGCATCAGCTTCGCCTTTTGCTTTTTCTCGGATTTTTTCGGCTTCTGCCTGCGCTTCAATGATGGCTCTTTGTTTTGCAATCTCTGCCGGTATCACAATATTTGCAATTTGTGTTGAACGTTCTCTTTCAGAACGCGCTAATTCTGCTTTTTGTTCAGCCATATAAGCGGCTTCCAACGCTTTTGCTTGTTGTACTTTTTCTGCTGAAATAGCAATGCGCATAGATTCTGCTTCTTTTTCACGGCGCAGAGCTTCGGAATTTGCTATGGCTATGCGTGCTTCATTTTCACCTTGAATTGCAATAGCATTTGCCTCTGATGTTTTAATCCTTGTGTCTCTTTCGGCTTCAGCTTTTCCTATTGACTCATCTTTTTTTGCAGATGCAATGCTGATTTCTTTATCTTTTTGCGTTGCAGCTATGCTGATTTCTCTGTCTTTTTGTGTTATTGCAATTTTCACATCTCTGTCTCTGTGAGTTTCTGCAATTTGTGTATCTTTTTCTCTGTCGGCAAGAGCTTTACCGGTTTCACCGATTTTTTCTTGTTCTGCAACACTGACTTTTGCCTCATTTATAGCTTTTGCGGCAGCTTCTTTACCCAATGCTTCAATATAGCCGGATTCATCTTTGATATCTGTGACATTGACATTGATTAATTTGAGACCGATTTTTTTAAGTTCAGAGTCCACATTTTTTGAAATATTATCTAAGAATTTATCTCGATCTGAGTTTATTTCTTCGATAGTCATTGTGGCAATAACTAATCGTAATTGACCGAATAATATATCTTTGGCTAATTCTTGAATATTTTCCGATGACAGTCCAAGCAAGCGTTCAGCTGCTGTATTCATATTTTCGGGTTCAGTAGATATTGCGATGGTAAACCGACAAGGCACATCAACTCGGATATTTTGACGGCTTAGTGCATTCGTAAGATTAGCTTCGATGGATAGGGGTTTTAAATCAAGAAATGAATAATCTTGTATAACGGGCCATATAAAAGAGCCGCCACCATGAACACATCGTGCGGATGTACCACCTGTTCTGCCATAAATGACAAGAATTTTATCGGAAGGACAACGTTTGTAACGTGAAATGAGTGCTGTAATAGTAATAAACAAGACTACTGCGGCAACTGCGATGAGAATGATAGCTGGTTCCATAAGACTATTATTATAAGGGTTCTACAAGAAGAATTGTATGTTCAATATTAATTACTTTTATCGGTGTATTGGTCTGAATTGCATCATATTCTGTCATTGCATCCAATTCGTGAACGGCACCGTTGACACTTATGAGCACTTTGCCTTTGCCTGTTCTTTTTTCAGGAATTGTCAGATATACTTCTCCCGTTTTGAAGAGTGTTTGCTCCATAGTGAATGTATTATCTTCAGCAAGTTTAAGAATAAGTTTAATAATGGCAAAAAAAGAAAAAACGAAGAGTGTGCCTATGCCGAAGGAAAAAGTGATAAGCAGAAAAGAGTTTTCAATAACAGAGTGAAAAGCAATACCGCCCCAACTGAATCCCAAAAGAAAGTTGATCAGATTACGTAAAGAGAATAACTGAAACGGTGTATCATGTGTGCTCACTTCGGTGCTATGACTCAATTCAATAGAATCTGCATAATGGGAACTGCTGCCTATCAATGTCATGATTGATTGAAGCAAAAAAATAATACTGCTTGGTATGGCAATGTACCAGAATGTTTTCAGCAGTGGATCTAATGGGTCTAATAATTCCATAATAGTCTATCAGATAAAATCTACATGACTTGATAGTCAATGACATTTATGAATGTAATTATGGTTATCTACTCAAAAAGTTGCATCTTCATTTTCTTAGTCATTACAACTTTTAGAACGTTGTTCTTCAAAAATACTGAATCACGCTGAGTTATGGATAAAGAAAAATGTGGTTGCAGAATAAAGTATGGCGATACACAAGGAAAGTACGGGCTTCTTAGAACTAAAAAAACCCCTTAGCTTTTTAGCTGAGGGGTTTCTGTTGTACCACATTGTGGTAAAAAAAATACTACTATATGTTCTTAGTTTCTTACTCTTACGGAATCGCGTGGTTTACCGTCGCGAGGACCACGTGGGCATGGAACTTCACCGGTAGTTAACCAATTTGTCCAGATAGTTAATTGTTCCGCTGTTAAGATACCTGCGATTTGTCCATAGAGGGTTGTTTTACATGCTTCTAAAGCTGCTTTGAGTGCTTCGTCGGCTGCTTGCATTTCTGCTTTAGCCGCTTCTTGAGCCGCTTTCATCTGGGTTGCTGCATCTTCACGTGTGATTGTGCCTGCTTTAACTTGTTCGCGAAGGGATTTACCTAATTCTTGAAGGCGTGCGCGTACCGGTTGTGTTGCTGCTTTATGTGCATCTAATGCTGCTTTAACGCAATCACGGTGTGCAGTCATTAATGGTTCAAGTGCCGTTTTTTGTTCTGCTGTCAATTGAAGACAAGGAAGTATTGCGCGCAAATCATCACGTTTTACGTCGGGGCGACGACCTCCTTTGCGTCCATCGCGCATTGATTCAGTGGCTGCCCATTCCGGAGAATTGGTCGTGATGCCATTCATAAAGAGTGCTTCGGTAGTAATGTTGTCTGTTACCACGAAGGATGCTTGTTCGTTTGAACTATTGTCATCGTTCGATGCAACTGGAGTTGAGTCATTGGAACAGCCAACAAAACCTAATGTGGCTGCGAAGGCGAATGCAAGAGCGAGATTTGCGAACTTGCCAAAAACTGAGTTTTTCATAATGAAACCTTTGATTGATAAAGTATAAAAATTTTGTTGATTGCTCTTTCAGATTCCGTACCGGTTCCGGCTTCTGTGGATAGTAATGCAGCCCGAATAATTTTGTTACAGCGAACTCATCATTTTTTTACAAGGTTCATTCCAAAGAGACGCTTTGGAAAAAATTAAAACGATAACATATCCTTTTCATACCTAATCAATGAAGCCCAATTCTTTACCAACCTCAGCAAATACCTCAAGAATACGATCAAGATGTTCATCTTCATGAGATGCCATATAGCTTGTGCGCATCATACTCATCGTGGGAGGAACGCCCGGAGGAATAAATGCATTAACAAAAACGCCTTTATCATACAATTTGCGCCAGAAGAGAAGTGCTTTTTCCACATCGCCAACTATTACAGGCACTATGCCCGTACGGCTATCAATTATAGTGAAACCTAAATCCGTAAAACCTTTTCGCATTTTGTCTGCATTAGCCACAAGCTTGGTTACTAACTCCGGCTGTTCCTCAAGAATCTCAAGTGCCGCCAATGCTGCAGCGCAAGATGCCGGGGTTGGACTTGCACTAAAAATTAAAGCAGGGGAATGATGTTTTAGGAAATTTATTACTCTCTCGGGACCACCAATGAAACCACCTAATGATGCAAAGGTTTTGGAGAAGGTTCCCATAGTCATATCAGTTTTATCAACAACACCAAAATGACTTGCCGTACCGCGTCCTCCAACGCCAACCACACCTGTTGCATGAGCATCATCCACAAGAACACGAGCACCGTATTTATGTGAAATTTCAAGCAGTTCGGGTAGATGTACTAACTCACCTGAAACCGAAAATACGCCATCGGTGACAACAAGCTTACCGGCATTATCGGGAATACGTTGCAATGTTTTTTCTAAGTCCGCCATATCATTGTGTTTATAGCGTACAAACTCGGCAAACCCGCCTTTTGCCAACATAGCACCATTAATGATGCATGCATGATTTTCTTTATCGGAAACAACATAATCACCTTTGCTTACAAGACCCGAAATTGCCCCTAAAGCTGTTTGGTAACCCGTTGAAAATAATAATATTGATTCATACCCTAAAAATTTCGCAAGTTTTGCCTCAAGTTCATTATGTAAATCTATGGTACCGGTCAAATACCGTGAACCGGAACACCCTGTGCCATAACGATTGATTGCATCAATTGCTGCTTGGCGCACTTTGGGATGAGCAGTAAGACCGAGATAATTATTAGAACCTGCCATGATAACTTTTCGCCCTTCAATGCTAACAACAGGTCCTTCATTTTCTTCGATTGCTCTGAAATAAGGATACAATCCCGCAGCTTTCACTTCATCGGCTTTGGTGAACTCAACACACTTCTGAAATAAATCCATTTTACTCTTTTTCTCCGTTTACTTTGTAACTATTATGAAAAATTTATACGCAAATTAAGCAATCATGACGAAAACATTGAGTTGTTGTATTTCTACTTAGCTTGTGAATCGTTATCAAAATGTGTTGTTCTACTCATTTCTGCACTCAAAGTTACGCTATGTTTACAATGATTTGAGAGGTTTTCTTGACTGATTTTCTATAAGTGCGATGAGTTGAAACACACAATGCGTCAGAACCGCTACATTGTTGAAAAGCCGTTAACAGCTTTGAATAGTTTTACGTAACAAAAACACTTTCTGCTTTTCTTTATCATTAAAAATCAACTTACAATGTTATAAGCGAGATTGAGTCAGTATATTTGTTCCGTCAATACAATAATCGTACGCATGAAGCTGCAAGAAACACAGATAGAAGAAGTTCGAAACCGCTCCGATATAGTGGAAATTATTGGAGAAACAGTTCGATTACGCCCTCAAGGCAAATCGTTTGTGGGTCTGTGTCCTTTCCATGCCGATAAGCATCCCTCTATGAATGTCAATCCTCATATGGGGATTTTTAAGTGTTTTTCTTGTGGCAAAGGGGGGAATGTTATTACGTATATGATGGAGTATTACAAGTTGCCGTTTATTGAAGCCGTCAAACAATTGGCAACTCGTGCGGGGATTTTGCTGCCGGAAGAACATGAGCAGCCCGATAGCGACCTTCAGAACAAAATGGAAACACTTCGAGCTGTAATGATTGAAGCGCAATATCTTTATGCTGAGATGCTGAAAAATAGAGAGGCTTCTCAGGCACAAAAGTATATCAATGCACGTGGATTTTCACAGCAGACAGTGCAACAGTTCTCGCTTGGATTTTCACCGGATTCATGGAAATTTCTGTATGAATCTTTCATAAAAAAAGGGTATAAAGAGGAAACACTCGAAGAAGCCGGACTCATTATCCGTAAAGACGACGGTGCTGTCTATGACCGTTTCCGCAATAGATTGATGTTTCCCATACATGATGTGTCGGGGCGCACAATCGGATTCGGTGCCCGGCAATTAACAAATGAAAAAGGTCAAGCAAAGTATATAAATTCACCCGAAACAGCACTCTATAGCAAAAGTCGTGTGCTGTATGGATTGTATCAAGCTAAGAATGCTATTAGAAACCACGATGCAGCTATCATGACTGAGGGATATGCAGATACGATTACACTTCATCAATTTGGATTTACTCATACGATAGCATCAAGCGGTACTGCACTTACCCGTGAACAATTACAGCTTCTGAGCCGCTTTACAAAAAATGTATTTATAGCATACGATGGTGACGGCGCAGGGCAAACAGCGACAATACGTGGGCTGGAGCTTGCTTTAGAAGAAGGGTTCAATGTGAAGATTATGCAGTTTCCCGAAGGCGAAGACCCCGATAGTTTTATTCGTAACAGAGGGGCTGATGCTTTCCGATCAGCAATGCTATCGGCGCAATCTTTTCTGGAATTTCGTTTGAATGCATTGCGTTCAGACGGTGTGCTGGCTGACCCACCGCGATTAGCACAAGCAATTCGTGAGCTTATTGACCTGATTGTCCGTATTCCTGATACGATGCAGCATGATATGCTTTTACAACAACTATGGGATTCATTGCGATTAAGCGAAATGCAGTTACGACGCATGTATGAAGAGTATGAAGTGCGTATGAAAAAACGTAACAGGATGCCGCGTGAACAACGGTTAGCCCCATATCAACAATTAGCTCATGATAATCAATCTCAACCAATAGTCACGGAGACAATGCCACCGGTTAAAGAAATTGCGGCTGAGGAAAAAGAGCTTTTACGTTTGATACTTACGAATCCAAAAGTATTGAGGTTTATGACACAAACTTTGGAAGTAAGCCCCGATACTATGATAACACCATTTGGCAAATCTCTTTTGCTTAGGGCGATTGAAGCCATGAACTCTAATGCATCCGATATGTATGCTGCGCTGATTGAACATGAAAATGCCGATGATGCGATGCGTGATTTCTTAGCGGGCATAGTAATGAAACGCGATGCACCAAGTACAAATTGGAAAAATTTTGAAGTAGAAATACCCAATGAAAATCAAAAGAAAATTATGACAGATTGCTTGTTTCGTTTACGTATTAAAAATATTGATAAACAAGTAAGTGAAATTAAAAATAAAATATCTGATAATCTGATTGAATCCGATATTGAAATATTAAAAACCATAACCAATTTGACCAAAGAAAAAAATAATCTTCTGCAACAATTACGTTCGGGTATTTAATAATTGTAATAAAGCTGAAATGTGATAAAACAATTCTTCTCATATTGCCTGTTTATGACAATGCTTTTCTTTTTTTTGGCTTATATACAAGTAAAAGCTGAAGAAAAAAACACACAAGGGTTAATTGTCGGAATACAAAATTGGGACAAAACAATCGTAGAAGCCGGTTATCTCTTCGGACGAAAAATAGAATGGGTAGAGTCTAAATCAATAAAAGGGTATGGTGGGCTTGGGCTGGGTTTGGAATTAGGAAATTCGGCATCAAATGACAGTCCATTACTGGGTTTGAAAGTTGCATATACAATAAATATGTTTATTTCTTTCGGTGGAAGTGTCATCTATTATACAGACTTTTCCACATGGGGTTTGCGTTTCCGTCCCGAAATAGGCGTCAGTATGTTTGGAGTACGCATAGTCTATGGGCGCAATTCCACCATGTTGAAACCCAATTTTTCAGGTATAAACAACAATGTAATGAGCGTGACGCTATTTATTCCTATGTAGGTATTTGACTTGAATATTCATCTTTGCATGGAGCGTAATGAATGTGGATACGTTACTACAATGAAGTATGGAGAATTGTGAACAACTATTCAAGAGAAGCAGCACAATTCAGTATCAGTTAATGACACCAAAATTCAGACAGAGGAATATACCTCCAAAATTATCTATGGGGAGGTCTTTGATGCTTTCAAGTCCCTTGCCACCGAAAGGTATGGAGTAATAGCGAATTTCTACTCCTAAGGCACTGCCCCCGCCAAAATTTCCTATATTGGCTCCGATGCCAAGATACCCCCCGGGACGAGTGTACCAACGAGCGTCGGGCAGAGAACCGAAAAAGTTTTGTTCATGCCCTTGATAAGGACCTTCCATAATAAACGTTCCCCCTAAGGCAGCCGAGACATGAGGTCGCAAGCTTTCAGTAATGTCGTCTTTGAACAAGCGATACCGCGTGCCGATGAGTAAAGGAAACATAAGTAAACGATTCACTTTATTTGGTACGTATATGCCGGTGCGGTCAAAAACCTCAAATTCATCAGTGTTGCGAGCACCGGATCCGGCAAGAGTGATTGAAACTACCAG
The DNA here is from genome assembly GCA_017302855.1 of Candidatus Kapaibacterium sp. Classification (GTDB taxonomy): domain Bacteria; phylum Bacteroidota; class Ignavibacteria; order Kapaibacteriales; family UBA961; genus UBA2353. Next base: position 17,918 of record JAFLBY010000007.1, on the reverse strand, counting down.
CTGTTCGTTTAATGCCCACTGATAGCCAAATCCGAAACCGAATCCGTGAGTAGATAAGTACAGTTCACCGGCAAAGCCCTGTTTTCGGGCGCGAAAGATATTAGTGTCAGAAATCAAAGGACGTGGGCTTGAAAAAATCATCGTGGTATCGGATGGGTCAACCGGTGGTAAACCCGGTAATTGTCCGTAAATATTACTGTTAGAAAACAAAAGAGTAATCAACATTACAAGCAGGGACAGTCCCGATTTCCTCAAAATGTAGCGCATAAATGAAGGTGTTATCGTGAATAATTTTTATAGAATCGTGCGTGCAAAGAGTAAAATGGATTGCTGCACACACCAACTTCCTTAAATTTGTGTTGTAAAATTAGCAAACACTACATGGAACTGCAACATTTTCTCCGTAAAGTGGAGTCAATATTTCCTTTGAATTCAGCCATCGAGTATGACAAGGTTGGATTGCAACTTGATAGTGGCAAAAAGGAAGTGACTCGCTGTCTTATTGCCTATGAAATTACCGATGAGGTTGCAGCCGAGGCATATAGCGGTGGATTTGATTGTATAGTCGCATTTCATCCGCTTATTTTTTTTCCTCTTCAGACAATATCTTCTGACCGCCGTGTTGGACGTGTTATTACTAACTTGATTGCAGCCGGAATAGCTGTTGTTGTCGTACATACGAATCTCGACACACATCCGCGCGGGACTAATATGATTTTGGCACAAATGTTAGGACTTAGTGAGTGTATATTTATGCAGTCCAATCCATATCACACGGACAGAGGAATGGGGGTCATAGGAAAATGGAGTGAACCGAAAAGCGTCAAAGATGCTGCTGCATTGGTTGCACATCAATTAAAATCACGAGTACGTTATGCAGCAACAGACATCAATCAAATGATTTCCAAAGTGGCTGTTGTTGCTGGCAGCGGCTATGATTTCCTTGATTATGCAATAAAACATGGGGCGGAAGTATTGATTACCGCAGATGCAAAATATCATAATTTTCATGCGGCAAAAGATACTATAGCACTCATAGAAGCAGGGCATCAGGAAATGGAAAGTCATGTCCCGGATATTCTTTATTCTTTATTGAGTGAAGAAATCAAGGATGTAGATTTTCACAGATCCATACTGAACACTAATCCGATACATTATATTTGAAATACTTTATTTTTATACTTACTTACTAATTATTTATGCACGCACAAATTCAATTTATCGCACAACTTGCTGAAATTGATGAACAAATGGATGAATTCCACCAAGAGTTAGGAGATTTACCCGGAGAAGTTAAAGAAGCAGAAAAAAAACTACGTCAGAAAAATTCTTTGGTAGAAGAAACACAATCGCTCTTAGATGAACTTTTGGATTTTCGTGCAAAATCCGGACACATGCTTGAAGATTTAAAAACGCGAGAAACCAAGTATGCTCAACAGCAGTTTCAGGTCAGAAATAACAGAGAGTTTGATGCAATCACCAATGAAATAGAAAACATCAGAAAAGAACGCGAACATATCAACGAAAAATTGCGTACTTCGACGATAAAAGAAGATAATTTACGGTTGATTCTCAGCCAACAGCAAAAAGATTATGAGGAAGTAAAAGCTATACTCGATGAAAAAGAAAGCCAACTTACAGAGCTTTCGGGAAGTCACAGCGAAGAAATTCGTAACCTTATACATCGCCGCACAGAACTTACTACGACTATTAAGCCGAGTGTTTTGGAAGAATATGAACGAATCAGAACATTTCACACGGATGCCGCGGTTAAAGTGCGTCGTAATTGCTGTTCAGGGTGCTTTAGTGCGGTGCCGCCTCAAAAATTGGTAGAAATGCGCACAAAATTAGATCTCATATTCACATGTGAACATTGCGGGAGAATACTCATAACTGACGGTATGTAATCCAAAAAATCGTAAGTGTGGGAAGAATGGGCGATAGCATTAGTTTCTAATGAGGAAAGTCCGAACACCAAAGAGCAACACGCTTTATAACATAAAGGCGGTGATGATTGGTAACAATACAAGCCGACGGAAAGTGCAACAGAAAGCAAACCGCTGTGTATGTACAATACACAGTAAGGGTGAAATGGTGAGGTAAGAGCTTACCGCATTCCAGGTAACTGTAATGGCATGGCAAACCCCGTGTGGTGCAAGGCGAAATAGGAACAGTAATTCAGTAGAATAAAGGACTGCTCGTTTTTTTGTCAATGAAATACTTGACGTGCTGTTTGGGTACGCCGCTTGAAGATAATGGCAACATTATTTCCAGATACATTGTCGCCTCCGTTAGCAATAACGAAGACAGAATTCGGCTTACAATTCTTTTCACACTTTTTGATTTAAGGCATATATATGAAATTGCCTAATGACGATATTATTTTGGAGCTGCTACCCGAATTTTTAGATTCTTGGTTGCATGACATGGAGTATGTGCTACCGCAATTAATCAGTGAAAAAAATGGCGCAGACTTACGGCGCTTTGGGCATACTCTTAAAGGAAGTGCTGCTCAATTTGGCTTTGAGGAATTGCGTGATATGGGAATAAAAATGATGTCGTTTGCCGAGCTGAACGATTTTGATAATGCCGAAGATTTTGCAAAAGCTATTGTGCAGCATTTATTGGAAATTAAACAATTTATTGAGTCACAAAATTTATCATCATAACACTTTTTATTATGAAATTATTTTCTTTCGTCATAACGGTAATGATGTTGTCTGCCAATATTCTTGTGGCACAAGAACGCATAGCCGTCTTACCGTTTCGCAATATGGATGGATTGCTGTCACTTACTCCCTTGTGCTCACAATTGGCTGATACTGTTGCGGTTGAGTTAGCCAAAACCGATCCACAAGAAAAATTTATTCATGTGGTTCCTTCCGATTCCGTGAATGAAGTGTTGGCTTCGCTAAATCTTGATCCGCAAAACCCGCAATATGACTCTGATTTGTGGAAAGCTGTGGCTATGCTCAATATTCGCCGTGTGGTTTCAGGGGGATTTAATTTACAAGGTGATAAGTTGTTAGTGAATGTCTATATCTATGAAGTTACAACAAAATTACCTGACCCTGTGAATCAAGCAAAAAATTTGTTTAAACCAAAAGATCAAATAATGGAAATTATTCCAAAGATTATTAAAAAAATATCGCCCGCATTTGTTCGATAATATGCGCTCTTGCGACTCTGATAATTTTTATGTACAATCACCGTCCATTGTGTCGGTGATTTTTTTATAGAAGAGTAAACAAACTCCATGATACAATGTTCGATTCTTACTATTGGTGATGAGATTTGCATAGGGCAAATAGTCAATACAAATGCTGCATGGATTGCTGCGCATTGTTCTGAAATCGGTTGTGAAGTCATTGCTCACTCGATCGTTGGAGATGATAGCGAAGAAATTAAATCGGAGTTAAAACGCTTATCGCAAATTTCCGATTATGTGTTCTTGACCGGTGGTCTTGGACCCACGCATGATGATGTGACAAAAAAAGTGTTATGTGAATATTTTAATGATTCATATATCTGGCATGAACCAACATTACTATGGCTACAAGACTTTTATGCTCGTCGCGGCAGACCATTGACCGAGCGCAATAAACTACAGGCATTTTTACCTTCTGTGTGCGAAGTCTTATCGAATGAAAGAGGAACTGCTCCGGGTATGCTTTTCCAAAAAGATGGAACTATTGTTGTTTCGATGCCCGGAGTACCAAGAGAAATGATGTATATTATGGAACAGCATATTTTTCCACGTATTGAACAACATTTTTTCTTGCAACATCAAACGAGAAATATGTATAGAACTTTGATGACAATAGGCGTGGCGGAATCCGACCTTGCTGACATGATTGGCGATGTCAGCAAATTTCTTGACCCTCATTCATCACTCGCATTTTTACCATCCTACTCAGGTGTTCGATTACGCATTGGTGCGCATGATGTGCACACCGACAAAGCTATTGAAATTTTGAATTCACTTGAAAAAATTCTAAGGCAAAAAGCCGGTAAATTTATTTATGGTTCCGATAATATTTCTATTGAAAAAACAGTTGCCCAATTATTAACCGAAAGGGGAGAAACCGTTTCCGTAGCAGAATCCTGCACAGGAGGAAAAATAGGTGCCGCATTTACGGATTTGTCCGGAAGTTCCGCATATTTTATCGGTGGAGTCCTTGCATATTCGAATACTGTAAAAGTGCAAGAATTGGGAGTAAAAAGCGAGGAAATTGAGCAATATGGAGCTGTGAGCGAAGAAGTTGCACGCTCAATGAGTCAAGGGGTGAGACATAAATTACAGACAGATTATGGCATTGCTGCGACGGGAGTAGCGGGACCCGATGGCGGATCAGATGAAAAACCTGTTGGCACTGTATGGATTGCACTTTCTACACCGTCAACAACAATAACCAAGCGATATATTTTTGGTAATGACCGAGCAGCAAATCGTGACAGAACCGTAGGAGCTGCTTTTGATATGCTGTATCGTTATTTGAAAAGTAGGAACGATGATAATTCTGGCAATTGAATCTTCATGTGATGAAACTGCGGCAGCAGTAATAAAAAATGGTAAGGTGTTGAGCAATATTGTGTCATCGCAAACTGAACATTCGGCTTTTGGAGGAGTTATTCCCGAAATTGCTTCAAGAGCACATTTGCGTATGATTTCTACTGTTGTAAATCAAGCTTTATCGAAATCGCAACTCACACTTGCCGACATAGAAGCAATTGCAGTAACAACATCACCCGGGCTTGCTGGAGCTTTGCTTGTAGGGGCTAATTTTGCAAAAGGGCTTGCACTGCGATTGAACATTCCGCTTATACCTGTCAATCATATTGAAGGGCATTTGTACTCGGGATTTTTAGTATCCGAGACAATAGAATTTCCATTTATTTCTTTAGTAGTCAGCGGTGGGCACACTTCGTTATTTTATGTTACATCATTTCATGAATATTCCATTTTAGGCTCAACTCGTGATGATGCAGCAGGCGAAGCATTCGATAAAACATCGAAAATGCTCGGATTGGGCTATCCCGGAGGACCTATTATGGATAAATTGGCAAAAAATGGTAATCCAAGTGCATATATCTTCCCGCGTGCAATGATGCAAAAAGATTCCCTTCAATTCAGTTACAGCGGATTAAAAACTGCTGTACGTGTATTCTTGCAGCATAATTATCCCGAAGGTGATTTCCATGATAATATTCATAATATTTGTGCTTCGGTGCAGGAAGCAATTATTGAACCATTGGTGAAAAAATCATTTAATGCTTTGAAGCAAATGAAAGTAAATACCTTAGTCGTTGCCGGAGGGGTGTCTGCCAATTCCCGATTACGCTCTGAATTGGAACGGTTAGCACAGAAAAAATCTGTCAAACTTTTTATACCTGATATACAGTATTGTATTGATAATGCAGCTATGATTGGTTCTTTGGCAGAAAAAAAAATTACCGAACAAAAAACATCAGACCATTATATGTCATATAATATTACGGTCAATTCGTCGGCATTACGCTCACCTAAAAAATAATTATCAATAATTTCTGAATGATAAGCATTCGTATAGGTTTACTATGAATGAAACAACAGCAAAACATAAGGAATATTTTTTTGAGATAGATGAGCGAGGAAATGTTCTTCATAACGGGGTGGAAATAGATGACAAACCATTTATTCATGTTTTTTTTACTCGATTAAAAGAAAACACAACCGGCAAATACAATGATTACCCGTATTATTCGCCGTCAGGTTATGAAATAAATTTTGTGCAACCGGTTGATACACCAATAGTTTATCAACGATGGGAAAATGATAAATTATGGTATCATGATACATTGTCGGTACCATTTGAGCAAGAATCTTTAACAGTGTCAGATGACGGAATTTTATATCATACAGCAAAAGTAGGTGGCAAAGGGCGCATTGCAATGCCTGCACTTATGCACCTTACCGAACATATTGAGCCATTCGGAGAGTACTTCCAATTCCGTCACCCCGATACAGGAAAAACTTCAATCATTGAACCTACAATTATGCCGAGCCATCTTCGATTTCTGCACCCGAGAAAGGACAATACTTGCTTTGGGTGTGGTGATGCTAATCCTCATGGTTTACAACTTTCATTCCTCTATAATGAACAAGAAAAAGCAGCAGAATCATGGTTCGTGCCACCATCGTTTATGAATGGTTCTTTAGGAATAATGCATGGTGGATTTGTGGCTCTTTTGCTCGATGAAGTTATGGGAAAAACTCTTTCAGGACAAGGGGTTAAAGCACCAACAGGTACATTAAATGTTCGCTATCACAGACCAACACCCATAGGGCAGACTTTGTACCTGAAAGGCAAACAAATAAGTGAACAGGGGCGCAAGTTCGTCATTCATGGCGAAATACGCGATGAACATCATCAATTGCTTGCAGAAGCGGAAGGACTGTTCATTCGCATACATATCACCACTTGATTGTTTCTATGAACAAAGCATCTTTTCTTGTCTTCGTTATTGTTCTTCAGATCATATTCCTTTTAACAGATGTTTATGTATTGCATCGTTGGAAAAAATTTGTGCAACAAAAACGATGGAGCACACTATTTTTTACCGTGCCATATATCGTGATGTTTTTCGCAGTTATCTGCAATATATATGTGAATGTTCGACGTATGAATGTCGGTGCTATTCCATTATTTGATTTAATACTTTACAATGCAGTCATCGTATGGTATTTACCTAAGTTACCTATTGCTCTGACTTTACTGTTTACAGATTCCATAAAATTTCTAAAATGGTTATGGAACAGAATTAGTTTTCATAAAAACACACCTTCATTATCAGAAACACAACCAGAAAATGTGCCGCGCAGAGAACTATTAAAAAATGTGGGCTGGTCATTGGCGGCAGCACCATTTATTATCGTAGGGGATGGATTGCTGCGTAAAGTGACAAATTTTCATGTTAATTCCATTGACTTACCCATAAAAGATTTACCTCGAGCTTTGGAAGGATTAAAAATAGTCCAGATTTCTGATTTGCATGCGGGATCAATACCTAATGGAGCACATATACAAGAAGTTCGCCGTATAATTAATACTTTATCGCCCAATTTGGTATTTATGACAGGAGATTTTGTCAATTTCAGGTCGGATGAATTTCCTTCTATTGCAAAAGATATACAAAAAATTAAAGCAGATATCGGTGTATATGCCTGTTTGGGCAACCATGATCATTATTCTGAATATAGTGATCACAAACGATTAATTTCAATGATAAAAAAATCCGATGTTGATCTTCTTATTAATGCTAATCGTGTGTTGAGTATTGATGGTGCGCATATTCAAATTGCCGGTGTGGATAATACTGGATTGCGTCAGTCATTTGCTAAATTAGATAAAGCCCTTAAGAATTTACAGCCGGACTATCCGACTTTTTTATTGGCTCATGATCCAACATTTTGGGATAAAGAAGTGCGAGAGAAAACATTTGTGGATGCAATGTTTTCCGGTCATACCCATGGCGGTCAGGTTGGAGTTCATATTCTGGGCGTAGAAATGAGCGTTGCACAAGTAGTGTATAAACAATGGGCGGGTTTATATTCCGACAAATATCAGCAATTATATGTTAATCGAGGTGTTGGGGTTGTGGGTCCACCGCTTCGCATAGGTATTGATCCTGAAATTACGGAATTTACATTACGCAAAGCATAAGTCTGTTTATATCTTTGTTTTCCCAAATATGGCTGAAATACATCAGATTTTTGGTGTATATATAAACAGACTTGCGGAGAATTATATTTTACGGAGAACATTGACCATTTCAATGGCAACCATTGCGGCTTCAAAACCTTTATTTCCCGCTTTTGTGCCACTGCGTTCGATTGCTTGTTCGATGGTGTCGGTTGTTAACACACCGAAAATACAAGGAATACCTGTGTCAACAGCAATAGAATTTATACTTGCCGCTGCACTTGCCACATAATCAAAGTGTGGTGTTGCTCCTCGAATAACTGCGCCAAGAGTAATAATAGCATCATATTTGCCGGATAATGCTGCCTTTTTTGTAATGGTCGGTATTTCATAACAACCCGGACAATAGAGAGTTGTAACTTGCGAATCAATGTTTGCACCATGTCTTCGTAAGCCATCCAATGCTCCATCTAATAATTTTTCAACAATAAAGTAGTTCCAGCGGGCAACCACTATGGCAATATTCATATTTGCCCCATTAAAATCGCCTTCAACGATGTTCATTGTCATTCCTTTCATTTTGTGAAGTGAGTATTTTTTTTCTGTAATCAGTTAATAATGTTGATTCTATCTTTGAATAGAGTACATGGTTTTTATAGACATCTCTCCGATAGCCGACAAGTAATGTTTTTACTTGAGAGTCATTTTCATCAATACCGGCGATAACATCCGGTTTTTTTTCTTCGATTGAGTAACGATAATCAAATTTATTATGTCCGGGATGAAAACTGATATATTTATTTTTATTTTTAGGTATAATAGCCGGAAGTCGAGCAATATAGAGGTCATTTTTCCCAAGCATATCAAACATAGTTCTTTGAGTAAAATAATGTATAGATCCGGCTGTAGCGGTTGCAATCGTTGCTTGCGGAGATGTATGTTGCAATAATAGAGCAATTTCCACATTTCTCTTATTATCTTCTGTGCCGAATGGCGTGTCAACAAGTAACCATGTTGCAAGTGAACTGCCATCTCTCTGAAAATTTATCTGAATGAGTAATAGTGCGATAGCCAATGGAATAAGGATTTTTCTTTTCTTTTTTATCAAAGTGTAGCTGTTTTCGATTCTGGTATATATATGATAGAGCGAAGCTGCAATCACAATAAAAAAAGGTGAAATTGCCAAAGCGACATAACGATTAGCGCCGCCCCACCAGTCCCATGCATCCCCACCCACATACGAGCTATAACATAATTGGGCTATAAATAATGCCGCAATAGCATAAAGAGTAGAATTACGATTTTTGACAAGATATGTAAACGAGAAAAAGATGAGAAAGGGGTTAAAAAAGAATATAAATTTTGCCGTTGAAAATAATCCCCTCGTTATGCGGTAGAGCGGTGCGATGCCTGTCATTTTTAAGTAATATGTATTGGGTAAGATTTCTCCATAATAATTCCAGCGCAATAATGTTTGCAAACCAAGTATTCCAGCAAAAGAAATTATACCGATGATAAGGGTTCTTCCATGAAATACTCTTGATTTGATTGTTAACGCTGCTAAAAGAATAACACCGGGAACAATCATGTCAATTCTTATACAAGTGCCCAGTGCCAATAACATAATTTCTTTCCACAGCACGGCTTTACTGTCTGAGTATGATTCTATTTTTGATAATACATACGTAATAATCAGCGCACACACCGACACTTCCATACCGGTCAATGACCATGTAAGAAACGGTAAATACATTGCCGTACATATTGTTGCAACAATCGGTATTATCTGTATTGTGGGAAACAAACGTTCACTGATATTCCAAATAAGAATACATTGCAATGATAAAAATAGAAATCCGAGAATCTGAATGCAGAGTGATGTGTAATTGTGTGGAATGTCTGCAATATGGAACAGCGCCATACCCAAAGTCCATAAAGGATTAGTAATACCTTCCACTTTCTCATAAGCATTCCATGTAAGTCCATGTCCCTGCGCCAAATTTTGAGCATATTGCATTGATATCATCGCATCATCGAATAAGCAAAAATAGCGCGTTGATTCGATAACAAAACTGCTGCGAAAAATAAAAAAGCCGCTATACAAAAGTAAGAAAAGTAGAATGAAGCGAAGAGGTTTTGGAAATCTGCTCATTGCCGGTGGCTCAGCGTTTTGCAAGATGGTTTAACATTGATTCAACTGCCGACGGCTGTACGACAAATTCCCCGAAATTTGACTCATCATACGTTCTGGTGCCATGAAAATCGGAGCCACCTGTTTCTAAGAGCCAATAGTGCATCGCTACATTATGGTAATACACACGAATATCTAAGGGATGGGAAGGATGAACAACTTCTAAACCGTCAATGCCACATTCGATGATGTAGTGGAGACGATCATAACTCATTTGCCCTGGATGAGCCAACACTGCAAGCCCGCCGGAAGCATTGATAAGGTCCACGCCCTCCGATACATGAAACTTAGGTTTACCCTCAAATGCCGGTTTGCCATTCGCTAAAAATCTATCGAAAGCGTTCTTCAAATCTTTCACATAACCGTTCTTCACCATTTCAGCAGCTATATGGGGACGACCGATGGTTCCCGCACCGGCTCTTTCTAATACATCATCAAGGTGGATATTGACCGACAGATTGCGAAGTTTCTTGACAATCCTTTCAGCCCTTTTAACTCTTTCTCGTCGGAATATATCGAGGTGAGTCTTGAGACGCGGGTAATCAGGGTCAAGGAAATAACCGAGGATATGATAATCCACACCGTCTTCAAAACAGCTAAGTTCAATCCCTGATATAAGTTCTATGCCATATTTCTCCGCAATGGCTTCGCCCACCACATATCCATCCATCGTATCATGATCTGTGATAGATAAGATTGTTATGCCGCGTTCCTTTGCCTTGATCAATAGTTGTTCCGGCGAAAGGACTCCATCAGAATAAAGCGTATGTGTATGTAAATCGGCTGACATTAATGGTCAATTCTCAAAAAAATTACTCAAAATTACGCATTACACACATACTTACTTGTCAAATGAAGATTGCACACCTCATTCTGTGGCGAAAAATTGTATCTCAAAGCATGGGTTTGCAGGCAACAAAGTACCCTGCGAAAGTGATTGTTCATACCATACAACTGTGTGTTCAATCAAATGATAATCTACATAAGCTAAACATAAACAAGAATTTCTTTTGTTCACAGATACTTGAAGATACGGTAATAGACAGGTAACATGAAAAAGCGAATTTTGCATTTGATTATAAAAGTGATTGTATGAAAAAACTAAATGTGCTTTTCATTTGCGGATCCGCAAATCAAACAACTCAAATGATGAGTATTGCCGATGAGTTGAAAGCCGTTGACAAGTACTTCACACCGTACTATGCAGACGGATTGTTGCGATTTGCGGCTGAGAGAGGATTCCTTGACTTTACCATTTTGGGTGGTCAGTTCCAAAAGGAATCGGTTAGTTTGCTGAAATCTTCGGGGCGCGCCATAGATTGGCGAGGCGAATCCCGGTCTTATGATCTTGTTGTCACATGTTCAGATTTAATCATTCCGAACAATATTCGCGCTTCAGCTCTTGTGCTTGTGCAAGAGGGCATGACCGACCCGGAAAATTTTATCTATCACATCGTCAAAAAATTGAATTTACCTCGCTATATAGCCAGCACATCCATGACCGGATTGTCTGACGCATATAATGCATTTTGTGTTGCCTCTGATGAGTATAAATCATTATTCATAAATAAAGGTGTGAAAAAAGAAAAAATTGTCGTTACCGGAATTCCCAATTTTGATAATTGCCTCATGTATTGTAATAATTCATTCCCACACAAAAATTTTGTGCTTGCAGCTACATCAGACACCAGAGAGACATTTCGATATGAAAACAGAAAAACATTCATTCGCAAGGTTTTGAACATAGCACAAGGCAGAGAAATTATTTTTAAGTTGCATCCAAATGAAAATGAAGAAAGAGCAAGAAGAGAAATCGAAAAACTGTGTCCAAACACATTGATACTTCATAAAGGAAATGCCCACGAAATGATAGCTAATTGTGATGTGCTTATTACGAAATTTTCGACCTTGGTTTATACAGGAATTGCACTTGGTAAAGAAGTCTATTCTGATTTTCCTATTCACGAGCTGAAGAAATTGTTACCTATCCAAAATGGTGGCACTTCCGCTTCCACAATTGCCCGCGTTTGTGAAAATCTCCTCTTCGGTGACTTAAGGGAAGAAAACAAAAAGACTGAGGACTATAATGTTCATTCATATATGTATTCGAGAGTCTGATATGAATATTGTTGTCATTGTACAAGCGAGAATGAATTCCACAAGATTACCGGGTAAAGTAATGCTGCCTGTATTGGGAAAAAGTCTGTTGATACGTCAGATTGAACGAATAAAAGCATCACATCTTTCTACATCTGTGGTTGTGGCTACTACAACAGAAAACACCGATGACCTCATTGTCAAATTATGTCATAATGAAGGAATAGAGTGTTTCAGAGGAGATGAAAATGATGTGCTCGACAGACACTATCAAGCGGGATTGTATTACAATGCCGATGTCATAATAAAAATTCCTTCAGATTGCCCGCTCATTGATCCCAGAATAATTGATAAAGTCATAAAATTCTATATAGATCATTGTACAGAATACGATTTTGTCAGCAATCTGCATCCTGCGACATATCCCGATGGTAATGATGTAGAAGTAATTCCAATGAGTATATTAGAATATACGCATAAACACGCTAAAAATTCTTTTGAGCGTGAGCATACTACTCCTTTTATTTGGGACAATCCTGATATGTTTAGAATCGGAAATTGTACATGGGAATTGGGCTATGACTTTTCAATGTCACATCGCTGGACTTTGGATTATCCCGAGGACTATCATTTTATTGCAGAAGTATATAAGAAACTATATATTCATAATCCATTGTTCGGGTTATATGATATTTTATCTCTTGTAGAAGACCATCCGGAGATAACGGAAATTAATAGTAGATATGTAGGTGTAAATTGGTATAGAAAACATCTTCATCAGTTAAAAACAGTAAACATTTCTCAAACCAGACTTGAGTATTTCGATGATAGAGCAAGAATATAATAATTTGATTTCTGTGGCATTACGTGTACGTGAGAGCATAATACGCATGAGCGGAAACGGTGGCTGTTTTATTGGGGCATCATTATCATGTGCTGATATCATTGTCTATTTGTATGCAAAATATTTAGAGGTTTCACACGAGAATATAAATAACCCAAATCGAGATTTCTTATTTCTCTCAAAAGGTCATGATGTTCCTGCATTATATGCGACTTTAGCAGAATTTCGATTTATTGAAAAAGAAAGACTTTCGCATCATTTACATATCAATGACAATATCTATTGGCATCCCAACACATCTATACCGGGAATTGAATTTCATTCAGGTTCTTTAGGACATTTATTGTCTGTGGCGATGGGCGTAGCCTATGATTGCCTTATGAAAAAACAAGACAATAGAATAGTTGTTATAATGGGGGATGGCGAATTGAATGAAGGTTCGGTATGGGAAGGGCTGCTTGTTGCATCAGCCTTGAAATTACACAATATGATTATTATTGTTGATAGAAATAAATTTCAGGCAAATATGAGAACAGAGGAACTTATTCCTTTAGAACCTTTAGAAAACAAATTTGTTGCCTTTGGGTGGAATGTGCAGAGAATTGATGGACATGACTTTTTTGCTATTGGGGATGCTTTGAAAATATGTGACGAACACAGAGGTACTCCCCATGTGATTATTGCCGATACTATTCGTGGTAAGGGTGTGCCAAGTATAGAAGAACGAGCAGACCGTTGGTTTTGCAATTTTACCAATAATGACATTGACAGTTTAATACAAGAATTATATGGGAATGAATCAAAGCAATTAGATTCTTCCATCTTTCATGTTCGATAAATAAAGAGTATTATGACTTATGAACAATTATTGACAGAGCTTGTAGAGGATAATGAGTTTCTCTATATTATGACTGCTGAAAATCGTGCACATATTCGACAATTGCCGCAAAAAATAGGGGGTAAATTTATTGATGTCGGCATTGCTGAACAAACGATGATTGGTATGGCTGCGGGTCTGGCATTGCAAGGTAATACAGTAATCACACATGCTTTAGCATCTTTTTTGACAATGAGGTCATTTGAGTTTATTCGTACAGATGTGGGTATTGCTGAATTGCCGGTATGTATAGTGGGTTTTATTCCCGGAATATTATCCGAAGCTAATGGACCCACGCATCAATCATTGGAAGATATTGGTTTAATGAGGCTTATCCCTTCTATGAATATATTTTCTCCAATGGACGAGGAAGAGTTGATAAACGGCATGACACATATTGTCAATTCTAAAAACCCTTGGTACATACGATATTCTAATCAACCTTCGAAAATTCAGCATAAGCCATTTGAAATCGGAAAAGCGGAAGAGATTGGTGAAGGAAATGATATTGTGATTTTTTCGCATGGTTTTTTATGCAATGAAGCGCTTGAGGTTGCATCTCAATTAGAACGTAATGGATTTTCATCGAAAGTCGTCAATATGCGAACTTTGCGCCCTTTTGATGAGGAAGTAATAATTCGTACCATACTTGATGCCGATGTAATATGTATTATTGAAGATCATTTTTCCACAGGAGCACTTTTTACGATAATTTCTGAAATTATTGCTTTACGAGGATTATCTGCCACATTATTGCCTTTTAATTTGCGTACGTGGCATAAGTCGGGATTGCTCAAGGATGTTATGCAGTATGAAACAATGACAGCCGAATATATTACTCAGAAAATAATGGCTTCTTTACAATAAACGTATTAGTTATGCTGACATTACCAACCATTCAAAAATCAATGGAATTATATGACAAAGCACGTCGTATTATTCCGGCAACAACACAAACACTTGCAAAAGGCGTCGGGCAGTATTCCTTAGGGGTTGCTCCAATTTTTGTCGAAAAGGGCAAAGGGAGTAAAGTATTTGACATTGACGGCAATGAATATTTGGATTTGTCAATGGCAGTGGGACCCATATCGTTGGGGTATTGTTATGAAGCCGTAGATGCTGCGATTAAAGAACAATTATCACATGGAATAACATTTTCATTGCCTCATATTGTAGAGTATGAAGTATCTGAGTTAATTTCCTCGATTGTTCCGAATGCAGAAATGATACGATTTAGTAAAACAGGAGCAGATGTGACAAGTGCGGCTGTGCGGCTTGCTCGAGCTTACACACAACGCGATGAAATCCTGTGTTGCGGCTATCATGGGTGGCATGATTGGTACATAGGTGTAACAGACCGTAATTATGGAATTCCCGAAGCAACAAAAAATCAGGTATTTACATTCGATTATAATAATGTTGATTCTCTTTTAGACAGTATATGTGAAAAGACTGCGGCAGTAATATTAGAGCCAATAACATTTACTGAGCCCAAAAAAGGATTTTTACTCGAATTGCGTGAGCTGTGCCATAAATATGGGGCAGTGCTCATATTCGATGAAATGTGGACAGGATGGCGCTTGGCTCTTGGTGGTGCTCAAGAATATTATGATATTGACGCCGATATTTTATGCTTTTCGAAAGCTATTGCAAATGGTATGCCTCTATCCGTTTTATGTGGAAAATCGGAGATTATGAAGTTGTTGGAAAAGGATGTATTTTTCTTTACAACTTTTGGGGGGGAGGCATTATCGCTTGCAGCAGCTAAAACCACAATTGTAGAAATGAGAAAGTATGATGTTCCCGATTATCTACGTCAACAAGGAAAAAAATTACAATATGGCATTAAAAATATCATACAATCGCATAAAGTCAATTGGTGCGATTGCATCGGTAATCCGACACGGACCATGATGACATTTCATCACTCTGTTTACTCTGCATTGGAATTAAAAACTCTTATGCAACAAGAGCTGATTAGGTATGGCATTTTGTGGAACGGTTTTCACACCCTCTCATTTTCTCATTCAGACCAAGATATTCATCATGCGCTTTTGGCTTATGGCGATATCATACCATGGATGAATGAAATTATATTGAATGGAAATGTAAAAAATATGATTGTGGGCAAAGTATTAGAGCCCGTATTCAGAAAGACAACTCATTTTAATACTAAACCTCATGTTGTACATGGATAAACTATTTTCACTACACGGAAAAATTGCCATTGTGACCGGTGCCGGTGGCTTATTGGGAAAACAGCATTGTATTGCTCTTGCAGAAGCAGGTGCTCATGTCATTGCAGCCGATATTGAAAAGATGAATGTGGAACAATTTCCCGAAAATATTCATGATAAATTATCAATGGTAAAACTTGATGTTACTGACACGGCATCATTGTCAAGTGTTCGCGAAAGAATAATTTCACAGTTCGGCGGCATTGATATTATCGTCAATAATGCTGCAATTAATGATATGGTTGAAAGAAGAGATAATACTACGCAAGGAACGTTCGAAGATTATCCGCTTTATCTTTGGAAAAAAGTGCTTGATGTGAATGTGACCGGAGTTTTTTTATGTTGTCAATATTTGGGCGATATTATGGAAAAAAAATCTTCGGGCACAATTATTAATATTGCTTCTACTTATGGTGTTGTAGCGCCGGATCAGTCAATATACATAAAAGAAAATGGTGATCGCTTGATGTACAAATCTCCGATATATCCTACTTCAAAAGGTGCTATAATTCAGTTTACAAAGTATTTAGCAGCATATTGGGCTCAAAAAAATATAAGGGTTAACTGTATTTCACCCGGTGGTGTTTTTGCTGACCAAGACCAAGAATTTGTGGGTAATTATATCCGTAAAACACCAATGGGGCGAATGGCACAGAGTGATGATTTCAAGGGAACACTCGTGTTTCTTGCAAGCGATGCTTCTTCATATATGACAGGAGCGAATATTATTGTGGACGGTGGATGGACAATTATTTAATATAATATTTATTTCTAAGGGAGAAATGTATGAGAAACAGAATATGTGTCGGTAATAAAGTAATCGGTGAACAAAACCCTGTTTTTATTATTGCCGAAATAGGGATTAATCATAATGGTTCGGTAGAAATTGCAAAAAAAATGATTGATTCGGCAGCTATTGCAGGTTGTGATGCAGTTAAATTTCAAAAAAGAACTCCGGAATTATGTGTGCCGCGTGACCAATGGGAAATCGAAAGGGACACACCGTGGGGAAGAATGACATATTTAGAATATCGTCATAAAGTAGAATTCGGATTCAATGAATATGATGAAATAGATCAATACTGTAAACAAAAAAATATGCAATGGTTTGCTTCTTGTTGGGATGAGCCTTCTGTTGAGTTTATTGAGCAATTTAATCCACCATGTTACAAAGCAGCATCTGCCTCCTTGACGGATATCCCGCTTCTTCAGAAAATGCAAGATACCGGTAAACCACTCATTATTTCAACAGGGATGAGCACTCTTGAGGAAATTACAGAGGCAATTGATGCTTTGGACACTTCTTCATTATTGGTGGCTCATTCTACATCTGCGTATCCATGTAAAATTGAGGAGTTAAATTTAATGATGATTCAAACATTACGTACAATGTATCCGACAATTCCAATCGGTTATTCCGGTCATGAAGTCGGCTTAGCTCCCACATGGTCAGCTGTGACACTTGGTGCGTGTTTTGTTGAACGACACATTACATTGGACAGAGCAATGTGGGGGACTGATCAGGCAGCTTCGGTCGAAATGGTAGGACTTATTCGTTTAGTTTCCAATATTCGCGATATTGAAAAAGCGATGGGTGATGGGATTAAAAAAGTATATGACAGTGAGTTGTCTTCTCGTAAAAAATTGCGGAGAGTGCCTGCACTTACTCTTGTCTAATATAAAAATTCAGCTTGAAGTTCTTTAAACAGATATTGAGCGAATTTTAACGAATATGTTATGGTTGTTGCAGACTTCATCTTCTTTAAGAAATACAAGAGAATATTTCACAAGAAAATTTCTTACCTTGGTGGATGTATTCGGTGAATGTATAATCATGATACAATTTTCACTAAAATAATAAAATTTCATGCTTCTCTGATAAACAAAGGAATTTTCTGAATACATAACTGAAAAAATGTATCATTTATAAATTATTCAATGCTATTCTTATGTTTTTCGATTACGATAATACCTCCACAGTTGAGGATAT
>JAFLBY010000069.1 GCA_017302855.1 Candidatus Kapaibacterium sp. | reverse complement strand
CAAGAATACCCACATTTAATGAATCCGGAATTGCTGCCTGATCTGTGCGATATGTCACAGCATATAAATTTGTTAATTGTGTCGAATATTGATCTAAAATTGTTGCGAATGGCTTAGCAATATCAAAAACAATCCCATTAGTTCCATCGGCTATCGTTTTATATTCTTTGATTGTCGGAGGTGCAATACAGAAAGTGCGCACAGAATTTGCCCTCAAAGTATCAATTATTGATTGCGTCGTATATTTTGTACGCCCATTACCGCCTTCGCCGCGTTGATGGTAAGGTGCGTCCGTAATCATCAAAGCCACTCGATTTGCCGGTGGTCTCCATTTCATTATTTTTGTTTCGGCAAGTGCTTCAAGCGCATTCTCTTTTTCATCGAATCCGCCACTTGCCCATACTGTTGATAGCCAACGTAAAAACTCCTTCACATCGGTGGTGGGTTGATATGTTTTTTCGACAAAATCAGAAAATAGGACTAATCCTAAACGATAATCAATACCGCGGCTGACTAAAGATTCAACAAATTTTTCGACATTTGACTTGACGCCGTTGATATGCGCTTGCATTGTCCCTGTCACATCAATAACAAAGATAAAATCAACGGGAATTCTTTCCTTAACAGAAATTTTATCTATGGATAGTACTTTTTTTTCAACACCGTTTTCTACGACTTTTATGTCTTTGATTGTAAGTGTATCAAGAGGCACACCATCAGAACTAAAAGCATCCACGATAAGGCGCACTTCGGGGAAGCGTGTCACATCAACATTCTGAACAGTCATTTTTATTGCTGCAACAGAGGTTTTCACCGATGCCGTTTCGCGTAATTCTTTCGCTTTAGATGTGGAATCATCCGAAAAGGACGATGATTGCGCAGGTATTGCCCAAAGCGAAGTGATGAGCATAACCCATGAAAAGCACACTATACACGGCAAAAATAAGCGCCTATATTTTCTTGATGCAGAAAATTCTTTCTTCATATTTTGAAAATATCGGCGGAAACTTATTGAGATATTATATGGCAGGAATAAATATTTCATCATAAAAAAAACCCCCTTTGCAAGGCACGCCGCCTTCATTGGGGGTTGTGACTTTCTACAAACAAAACTTAGAAATTGAAACGCAAGACCGGCGACAACATAAATGTTGAAACGTCAAATGGTCTGGCTCTTTCCGCTGATATGGTTGAATAAGCATAGCGCGCATCAAGATATAACCAATCACCTAATAATGGCACATAGACACGTGACAATAAATAATTATTGGAATATTGCATGCTGATACCGAATGGGAAATTTTTCTGATTACGATACTCGATTTTTGCATAAATCCAATCCGAAAACTCTGTCGGATGGAATAGACCTATGCCATTATTATTATCGCCTCTGAGAAAAACATTTCCATTATTGTTTACGACTTCTGTTTCACGTATATCCGTATAGCTCAAACCTAAATCAAAGCGGAAAAAGTTTTCAGGTACCTCTGGATCTACCCACCAATTATAGAAAACTGCTGCATAGCCCGTTGTACGAATTAATGGAGCAATTGTCATTTCACGACCATCTAATCCTGTACGACGATACACGGAATATGTTGGCGCGTCTATAGTTCTTGTGGTGTCTATTCCCGCCATAGGCACTTCAAGATGGAATGAAACCCCAACTTGCGGATGGAACGGCGCATGTAAATCAAAGCCAAAGATACCTTTACCACCGCGACCGGCATTTAAGCGACGCTCGGGAATAAAGGAAAGCAAGCCATTCGAAGTGTCTGTCAAACGATAGCCAAAGCCAATATGGAAATTAATCAGATTAGGAATGGCTGGACGTGTTTCCGGATCATTATTGATATAAAGAGGACGACGTAACAATACTTTTGCTTCGCCGGGAGCAAGAAATGTATAGCCGGAACCTTCTGTGCCAACCATAGAATGTAACCAGAAATCTGTTTTGCCAAGTTTAAGTGTTTGCTCAAACAATGATGCCGAAAATGCATGTGTCACATTTGTTGGCGTATTCATATAATCGAGAATTGCATCTGAAACTGCAGAACTTGGTGGCGTTGAAGGCGGAATATCACGAAATGCATAGGGGCGTTTCGGATCGGAAATTTTATAGCTGAGCTTACGCATCTTAGCATCAATCTCCGATGAAACCATTCTTTCTTTGCCACATTCGATCAACAGAATATTATAGACAGGATTAGCAGGATCTTTAAATGGAGCACATGTCACGACAATGTCATTCATATCCAAATTGCTTTTGTCGCGCCCATCCAAAATAAAAATCTGATAAATCTGTAATTGTAAATTCGGCTCGGTAATTATCCAGCGAGGAAAATATGGCAATAATTCGGGGTCAACCGTTTTAAGGGCGACTAAGATCGAATCATCGGATGTTCTTTGTGCTTGAGCGACACCACCGAGAGCACAGAGTGTCATACATGTTAAAAATATAAATCGTACTTTGTTGATCATAGTATAGCTCTTGTTAGATAAAATGAGAGTTATGTGTGTCGTTAAATAGAGTTATCAGAAAGTAACAATAAATTGAAGATTCGGGAAAAATAAACTTTCTTGTTCCCAAGGTTTCGGATCGCGCGAAACTGTTCTGAACATTCGCGCTTCGCCTTTTACGGAAAATTGATCATTAAAAGGCACTTGCAACCAAGCATTTGTTAATATTGTACCATCAAAGAATTGTACTCCTGCACCCCAAGGTACGGTATTACTTAATGCCATATATTCTACTTTTCCTGAAATACCGCCAATTTGTTCATCCGGATCAAACTTGTTTTGCACTACAACGGTGTCAACAATACCTGTTTCTCTATTTTCTCTTGCTTCTTTTACCCAATTTTCCATCGAATAAAATGTACCGCCAAGTTTAAATCGGAAAAAGCTATTTTCATCAACATTGACAGCAAAACTGTAATGACCTTGTAAATGAAAACGAGGTAAAAATGCTGTCCCCGTTGGATTAAACTGATTTACTGTACCGGGAGCAGGACGAAAATCCGCATCACCGAACACATAACTTGTACTTAAATCGAACACACCGCTTTGATTAACTATTTTCATAGGGAAATTAAAGCCCGCATAAGCACCAAAACCGGCATTTGTTAAACGTCTGTCAATATTGAACACATCAGTCGCTAATGCAGACCAACCATTTGTCGGAAGAACAATACCCATTTTATACGATTGCCACATAACACTCATGGTCATGCGCTCACTCCATAATGAAGGATAATTAATTTCATCGAGACCATATTTTAATTCAACACCATATTTCGGTAATGATTTATTATAGGTCGAGTCAATAACTTCTCCTGTCGCCGGATCACGCATCATTTCATAATGACGGAAACGAATAAGATCAACAAGACCGATGGTTAATTCATCACCACCTGTGCGATAATCTTGCGGCTGACCTTCGGAAATACGCAAATATTGCTGAATATTATCTTCGTCAACGAGATTGGTGACACCATAGCGTTTACGAATAAGCGTTGTGCTGCCATCAAGTCCTTGTGCCTCTGAAGTGACATTAACAACATTTTCCTGAATAACTTGATTTTTACAATAATCATAGAGTGTGGCAGCCGATGATCCAGATGGTGCTGCTGTTTTTACAAGAGCATTTTCCAAATAAATCTCACTTGGTGGATCTAAGTCTTGCTCTAAGCCATAAAAACTCTCTGTTGTTTTTTGTGTCAATAAAGCAAAGACTTTAAACGGTTCGCCGCGTTTGTAGCGGTCAGTCACGATAAATGCTTTTTTAAACTGCTTACGTTCCCATTCCACTTTTTCGGAATAATACTTATAATACGCTTTATTGTTAATGTCACCCAAAAGTTTTTTTTGCTCTTTGTCATCCAAACTGTTTGGGTCAAGGACAAAGGATTCCACTTCATCCTTTTTCTTTGCAGCTTTGGCTTGCTCCGTTAATATTGGCTCAGGCGGCCCGAGTAACATATTTAATCCTTGAATGGAGCCATCATCTTCACGGAAGCTGAAAATAGAAACATTAGAGTAACGATAGTTCTTAAATTTATTAAGAATCGCTGTTATCTCCGTTGTTTTTTGAGCATAGACCGTCGTACTACTCCATACCATGCAGGAAAGAAGTGCTAATCCGAGTACTGAAATATGTGCTTTTGTTTTAAGCATGTGTTTATCTCCATTTGCGATTAATTGTTCACACTAATTTTTTGACGTTGCTGACGAGGCTTCGATGTGGAACCACCTGATGTTGCCGTTGCTGACACAACAATATCCACAGAACCTTTTACTTGACCTTTTTTCAATGGGAATTTGCCGCCCGTTAATTTTAAGGTCACACGATATTCATTCGCATTAACTTTTGTTGGCTTACCTACTACAACCACTCGATAATTTTCATTTGTCCCAATATCACGAGCTTGTCCGCTAACCTCTACATTGACATTTCCAATTTCTGCACGTTCATCATTGCCAATACTTGGTGCTTTTACTTGAATTCCCTCAACAGTAAATTCACCTGTTTGCTGATCTTGTATAGGCGAAACACGTACACTTGTTAAGATAACTGAAGGACGTTTTAAGGATGCTTCTCCTTCGCCGGAGTATAAGGTAACGACTTCTTTTGTATAGGGGTCTTCCCAACCGATTTGGCAAGAAACTTTATCCACACCTTGCGGAATAATAATGTTATCAGCAGGCAGAATTGCCAACTTTCTCATGGTTGGTTTTTGACTGCCACCCATGGTAACATTGATAAGAAATTCCTGCGATTTGATTGCATTGCCGGATGCTGCTTCTGCCGTAAACTCAATATTATCACCCCAACCGGCTTCTAAAGCACTTGTGATTTGCTCTGCATTGGTTAATTCGGATTTATAGACATAGACAGAACATACTGCCGGTTCTTCATTTTCTTTATTTGCACTATTGCGATGTTTTACTTCTATGATATATGGCTCTGCGCGCGGAGCTAAATTGCCTGAAATTGGAAGAACAACTTTTTTAGGTACTTGGCGATATTCATCACCACCACTTGCCATACCCGATCCATCTTGGACGGTAGCACCACCCGGATTCTGAGCAATTTCCGTACGTCCATTCGCAGGCGATACCTTGAATGGGATTTCAACTTTGGATAGTTTGTCAAACACACGCACAGTTTGCGGTAAATCAGAAATAATAGCTTTACCGATTGGAACATCCGGTTGATTCACGCGAATGTCAATTTCGATTGTTCCTTTGTTTTGAGGAAACGAACCTGATTTGCCCGGTGCAAGAAGACGTGCTATATAGCTGTACAAATCAATCTTTGCGCGCATTTCCGTGTCATCTTTGACATTATCTTTGGCAGCATTGATACGATTCATAAAGTCCTCAGGTTCAACAGTTCCAGTCGCGAGACCATCCGCATCAGGTAATTTCAATTCTTCTAATTGACGACCCAATTCTTTTTTCACTAACTGTAAATCTTTTACTTTTAATTGTACCGTACCGATATTGACCTTTGCTTCTTCATTCAATTCTGACATATTCTGCTCACCGGCAATACCGAGGATGCGGTTTGTGCGAGAATAAAAACGCAATTTATACCAACCGGGCTGGGAAGGTGGTTGAAAGTTTACCACAAATGCTCGTTTTGCCAATTTGCCATTATTGCGCAAACGGATATTTTCTGTTCTTTCGGGAGAATATTGGAATATTGTATTCGCAGAAATCGCTTCACTTGGCGCATAACGATTAATATCACCGGCTGATATCGTCGAGTTTTTATAGACGGGATTGCGAAAATCTTGCATATCAGCCAAATTCAATTCAATACGGCTTGAAGCTTGCAATGTCCATGGCGGTGCTTCCGGAAGATTCGCATCGCGCACCTCTGCTCCAACAGTAGGATTCAAATCAACACGGAGAAATGATGAATCCGAAGGAGTAGAAGGCACATCAACTTCTTTGCTGGAATTATAATAAATTTCATATTGTAATTCCTCAACATTAGCAAGTCTTTTAAGAACTGTTTCACGCTCTTTGAGTTCCTTTGGCTCAAGTCCGGCTAATTTCTCGGAACCGATAACATCGGTAACACCCACTTCAATAAAATAGGTACGAAACTTCTTGAAGTTCTTTTGCTGATCTTGGGGTAACTTTTCCGTGAGGACAATCTCATCTTGCGGACGAGTATTGATGCCCTCCGAACCGGCACCTGTCTGAAGTTGTGAGAGAATACTCTCAACAATTTTCATTGACTCTTTTTGTCTTTTGACCAAGTGTTCTTCCGCCTCATCACGTTCCACGATGATAATCAGCAGCTCTAGAATAACCGCAAGGTACAATACGAAGTAAACCTTCCCTGCTCCGCCACCTGACATAAATGTTCTCCTATTTTTTTAGTTTGTATGTATCATAAGGAAAAGGATAAAGACATTTTATCCTTTGATTGAGTAACCAAAGTGAAATCTTTGGCTTTGTCCCCCCATTTATCGAATAAGACTAAGAAAGTAAAACCTCGCCTCAATGAAATGCACGAAGCGAGGTTCTACGCTTAACCGAAAATTATTTTTTCGGTGCTGCTTCTGCCGATGCAGTTTTTGCATCAGCATCGGTTTTCGTTGTCTTAGCATCTGCCGCTTTTGTGGAAGATGATTTTGAGCAACATGATGCTTTGCTGCTGGACTCAGTTTTTGCACAAGCTGCTTTCATCTCTTTCGAGCAAGCTGCTTTTGCTTTTGCACCGTCGCAAGCGCGAGCTGGAGCAATCGCAATACCGAGGCATAGTGCTGCGGCGGCAAACATTTTTACTGCTTTCATGTATAACTCCTTGATAAATAAGGTGAAATAATGCACCGTCACTCACTCAATAACTGTGACGGCTACGCAATTTATGGTAATATCTGTTCTTAGACAAACTTTTATGTATTTCGGCTTCATTTTCACTTCATTTTTTTCTCGTTTTACCCATCTCACGCCATAGCATTTTGGCAGCAGTTTGTGGCTCTTTTCCTCTATGATTCCCCGACTTTATCAGAGTGTTTGAGCATTGCTTTGCAGCAAATTTTCGAAAGAGCATTGTATAAAAAATGGAAGAAAATGCTTACGTACAATTTTGAAGTGATGCAAACTAAAACCTATTCGATGAACACAATCATCTATTTTCGGTGAAATCTTTTTCATTGAGTGATTTACCCAACAGCTTCGCGCATTTTCACAAACAAATATAGTCTTTGAAAGGCAAGACAAAGTATTTTTGTGTACAGTTTTAGCGATATTTTCACTTACAACCTACTTATTTCATCCTATGAAACGATTTGGAACATCGGTTTTTGCAGCAATAGCTCTTTTGTTATTGGCGGCACCTTTTACGGCACAATCTCTTGACTCTGTGTTGGTAAACAATATACGCAATCATGTGAAGTACCTCGCTTCCGATGAATTACAAGGCAGAGGTTCGGGCACAGAAGGTAATCGTCTTGCAGGTAAGTATATAGCTGATTTTTTCAAAAACAATGGCATTCCTCCTTTATCAGCCGATTACTTCCAAAAGTTTATGGTTCCGACGGGTTATGTCATTAAACCGGAAACCAAAGCGAAGTTTTTCGTGAAGGTTATCCCGCAAGGTGTTGCGCCCGAGAGTGTCAAACCGGTAGCGATGTCATGGAAAGCCGGTACAGACTATACTCCATTAGCATTGAGTGACAATGGCACCGTGAGCGGTGAAATTGCCTTTGTCGGCTATGGCATATCAAATCCGGCTGCCGGCTACGATGATTATGCAGGCATTGATGTCAAAGGAAAAATTGTAATCATCATACGTGGAACACCCGAAAAGAAAGTTGATCCTCACAGTAAATTTGCCGAACATTCCGCACTTCGCACGAAAGTCACAGTGGCTCGTGATAAGGGAGCGGCAGCTATTCTCTTTGTTAGTCAACCTAGCGATTCCGCCGACCAGCTCATGCCACTCAAACATGAAACTGCGATGGGTACTTCGGGTATTAAGGCATTGCATTGCACTCGCACAATTATAGATAAGATTTTCCCACGCGAACGCAAAATGCCCTTCGCAGAAAAGGATATTATCGCTTCACAAAAGCCAAGCAGCTTTATTTTACCCAATGTTACGGCAGAACTGACAGTCGGGCTTGAACAGCAATTATCGGAAACAGCAAATATCATAGGTGTCATTCGTGGCACTAATCCCGCTCGCGCCGAAGAATATATTGCCATCGGCGCGCATTATGACCATCTTGGTATGGGTGAGTATGGTTCACTGTATGCAGGAAAAAAACAATTGCCACACTATGGTGCAGACGATAATGCTTCAGGGACAGCCGCGATTATGGAGATTGCAGCCCGTCTTGCAAAACAACCTCTGGAACGTCCTGTCATTGTCATGGCTTTTTCCGGTGAAGAAATGGGGCTGCTCGGCTCGGCTCATTATGTCAAAAATCCGCATATACCCAATGCAAAAATTGCAGCAATGATAAATCTTGATATGGTCGGACGGCTCAAAGACAATAAACTTAATGTGCATGGCACAGGTTCATCATCCAAATGGAATGGCTGGATTGACTCTTTGGCAAAACTCCATCAATTCGAATTATCAAAATCCGAGGATGGCTTCGGTCCAAGTGATCATTCCTCATTTTATGGGCAAGACCGCCCCGTGCTTTTCTTTTTTACCGGATTGCACAGCGATTATCATCGCCCCACGGATACATGGGATAAAATTAACTATACAGGAGAAGCACGCATCATTGATTTTGTCGGCAATGTCATTATGTCTATTGCATCTATGAATACCTTGCCCGATTTTGTGAAAGTAAAACAAAGTGCCGATGCTTCAAGACCAATGAAATTCAGCGTCACATTAGGTGTCATTCCCGATTATTCCGACAATCCTAAAGGATTAAAAATTACCGGTGTCCGCGAAAATAGTGCTGCTTCAAAAGCCGGTATCCAAACAGATGACATTATAATTAAACTCGGTGAAACAACTATAAAAAATATTTATGACTACACCTATGCTCTCGGTAAATTTAAAGCAGGCGATGAAGCAATGATTACCGTGTTGCGTGGTCCTAAAGAAGACAAAGAAGTAACAGTAAAAGTCCGATTTGATGCAAAGCAACAATAAAACTATAATCACATATTGCCATAATAAACCCGAAATTAAGTGGTCTTGGAGTTTTTAGTGATGCAGTTTCGTATAAATCAGAACATAAATCATGATATATCTACATTCGCTGCAATACTTGAATAAAAAATGATAATTAAGCACAAAAAGCAACATAAACGCAATAATATCACAATGGCTCTGCCTTATCGCTTGGGCATTCGTGTACGATGTGCATTGTATTGCATGTGTGTGGTTTTTTGTGTACTGATTACAGAAACTAAATCTCAAGAGACAGGCTTGATTACAGATATCCAAGACAATACTCCAAGTGAATTGAATAATATTATTTTTACCGGAAACACTTTTTTTACTTCATCGCAATTATCAGAAATATTATCGCTTAGGACAAGTAATTTCAGCCCCGGATTGATATTTTTTTCAAGACTGCGCAAAGAATCACTGAAAAACCCCTACGCACCGAAAGCATTTACCGATCACTTACAGGGCGTGGTAAAATCGTATCAAGAAAGTGAAATTCGTTATTACAATCCGGCAATTGCAGCGGATGATTCTGCAACTATTCTCGAATTATATAATCAATTTGGATTCCATCGCGCTACTATACAATATAGTTTTTTTCGGGATTCACTTTCGGAATCCAATACTTTACGATTTGACATCAATGAAGGGATACGTAATACTATTGACACTGTTGTATATAAAGGTTTAGAAAGAATAACACAACAATTAAAGGAGAAAATCGAAAAAATCCGTACAGTAAAGAGAAATTCTCCATTTGATGAAGCCCAAATTAAATCAGATATTGACAAAGTAGTCAATCTTTTAAGTAATGAAGGATATTTTACCGTTGGTTATGACAGTGTATTGCCCACGGTAACAGAAAAATCCGCAAACAACACCGACAGTATAACCGTATATTTCGTCATTGGTAATCAGTTAAAGATAAACAGCATCATTATTCAGCATGATTATCGCGAGCAAAATCCCGTTGCAAAAGAACTTATACTCAAGATGTTGGATATTCAACCGGGCGATTATTATAGCAGAGCAACAATACAAAATTCACTCAATAATTTACTGCAATTAGGTCTTTTTGAACGACCGAGTATAGATACGGTTGGTTTGGGTAAATTGGGTAATGACAGCACAATTCCACTAAGAGTTTTTCTGCCATACAGACAAGCGCGCGAAGTAAGCGTATCGCCTCTTGCAAATCGTTTGGCTGTGGATAATTTCTTTAATCTTGGTATTGAAGCATCATTTCTCCATCGTAATTTGGGCGGAGCAGCACAATCACTCAATCTTTTTGTGCGCTATATGTTACAAGATTTTCAAATACAAATACCCGGACAATTTTTTAATTGGCTCAATAGTGAAATTCAAGCCGGTATCGATTTTTCGCAACCCCTTTTATTTTCAATTGACCGTGCGCGTATGGGGGCATCGGCTCAATTACTATATTCAGACCGAGATGTTCGTATTGTCATAACGGATGAATTTACAAGTCCTTCCATGCGATTACGATCCACATCATTGCGATTAGCATTTCCTGTACAATTACCCAAGCACACATTTTTTAATGCTGCATATTTTGATATATTCACCGATGCCTCCGCAATTGCAGGTTTTGAAAATGCAAATACGGTACTTCAAGAACAATTAGGTGAAGCACTTTCCAATGCAGACACGGAGGAAAGATTTAATCAAGTATCATCATATTTTAGCCGTTTTGTTAATGAACTTATTCCTTTTGCTGCTATCAATGGTATAGAAAATCGGACAATACCTCTATCATCATTTATCATTGGTTTTGGTATTTCCGGCGATGATCGTGATAATATATTCTCACCTACCAAAGGTTATCTGGCAACAGTTTCCACTGAAATCGCTTTACGCAGTGTTCTCGGTGTTGATGTTGTTTCTGCGTTTAATCGTCTGCAATTTCTATGGACAACATATTCAACAGTAGGGAAAAAACAAATATTCGCAACCAAATTTCGAGCAGGGCACACATTTGTTGCCGATCCCGCAGGTGATTATGTTCCATTTGAGCGACATTTTTTTGCCGGCGGCAGTAATAGCATACGCTCATATCCTGCACGTGCACTCTACGATCCGCTTACTGCATCAACAGGCGACGGTTCTTCCATAACAACAAGTACTGTTATTGGTAATCGTACCATTATCGAGGGAAGTTTTGAATATCGGTGGGGATTATCAAAACCATCATGGGCTAATGAATTTATTGGTGATCAAATTGAAAAATCGGGGTTCGGCTTTTTTCTTGATTGGGGCAATGCTTTTAATAGATTTTATGCATCAAATGATACTGTATCTTTTTCACTAAAAAACATGATAAAATCAATGGCTGTAGGTATTGGTGCCGGATACCGCTATGAAACGCCTGTCGGACCATTTAGGGTAGATTTTGCTATCCCTTTCTATGATCCTCTTTCTTTAGATCGTGAATTTATCACACGCCGCTCCCCCTTTAATCAATTACAAATTCATATTGCACTTGGTCACGCTTTCTAACAGTACTTTCACAAGGAGAAGCCACAATGAAGTTTTCGACTCTTAACCCTTCGACCAATCAGGTAATTGAAGAGTATTCTTATTCTTTACTGCACGATAGTAAGCAAAAGATATTCTCTATTGATAAAGGTTTTGTGAAATGGAAAAAAACGAATTTTTCTGAACGTTCAGCCATATTCTATTCTGTAGCCCAATTATTACGAGAAAAAAAAGAACATTTTTCCCGGCTTATGGCAATAGAAATGGGGAAACCTCTTTTACAAGGTATTGCCGAAGTAGAAAAATGCGCGGCAACATGTGAATATTATGCAAAAAATGCCGAGAGTTTTTTAAAGCCACAATCTATACCAACCGAAGCATATTATTCAGGTGTGGTATGTAATCCTTTGGGAACAATTTTTGCAATTATGCCCTGGAATTTCCCATTATGGCAAGTCATTAGATTTCTTGCTCCTACATTAATGGCGGGTAATACTGCTATACTTAAACATGCTGTTAATGTCACAGGATGTGCGCTTGCCCTCGAACAATGCCTTTATGAAGCAGGTTTACCCGACGATGTTTTTGCCGTAGTGCTTTGTGACCATCCCACAGCGGAATCAATAATTGGAATGCGTGAAATTGCAGCGGTCTCACTCACAGGCAGCACAAGAGCCGGAAAACGTATCGGAGAAATTGCGGGAAAACATATAAAAAAATGTGTACTCGAACTCGGTGGCAGCGACGCCTATATTATTTGTGCAGACGCAGATATTGATTATGCCGTTGAACAATGTGTTCAATCACGTCTCATTAATACAGGTCAAAGCTGTATTGCAGCCAAACGTTTTATTGTTGTACCCGAAATTGCCGATGAATTTACCGAAAATTTTGCAACACAATTATCACAAAAAACCTATGGAAATCCATTAGAAGGAATATATGATTGTGGACCGATGGCAAGACATGATTTACGCGATGAACTGCACACACAAGTGCAGCAATCTGTACAACAAGGTGCTCAATGTATAATGGGCGGATATATTCCCGAAAATGAAGGGGCATTTTATCCTCCGACACTCTTAACACATGTTAATGAAAATATGCCTGCTTACCATGAAGAATTATTCGGACCTGTTGCTACGATAATTCGAGCAATGGATGAAAACCATGCCATAGAAATTGCAAATAGTACATCCTTTGGATTAGGCGGGGGTATTTTTACCGAAGATAGAGAAAGAGGAAAATATATTGCAGAATATTTATTTCAATCAGGTGCTTGTTTTGTCAATACGTTTACCAAAAGCGATCCTCGTTTACCCTTTGGCGGAATTAAAGAATCCGGCTATGGCAGAGAGTTATCCCATTTCGGAATAATGGAATTTGTCAATAGTAAAACAGTATGGGTACAGTAATCGAAAAAAAAATCCATTCACCACATAATGTAGTAAATGGATTCTTCATTATTACCAAATTATCTGGTTAACGTTTAGCTTAATCTGTATTGATGCTTCGATTGCAATGCTTTTACACCGGAATTGTTCGCTAAACGTGCATCATCTGCTTCCAATTGTCCTGCTAAGTTCCGTAATTCTTCCGTCAAGTCTGCTAAACGGTTTGCAGTTTGGGCTACCTGACTTACTGCTGCCGCTGTCTCGGTAAATGCTGACGAGATATGCTCTACATTCGATGAAACTTCGACACTCGTCGCTGTTTGTTCTTCACTTGCTGCGGATATATGATTGATGATTTCTTGCAATGACTGATTACGCTCTATGATGATGCCAAGAGCTTCTGATGTTTGCGTAGCAGATACTTTGGTTTTTTCTACTTCACTTTTACCAACGCTTATCTCCTCTACCACTGTTTTGGTCTGTTGCTGTATTGTGCGGATTGTCCCCGCTATCTCTTGTGTGGCACGGCGGGTCTGTTCAGCTAATTTCCGTACTTCATCTGCGACTACGGCAAAACCACGACCCGCTTCTCCGGCGCGGGCTGCCTCTATCGCTGCATTTAATGCCAATAAATTCGTTTGATCGGCTATCTGTTCTATCGTCTCTATTATAGTGCCGATTTGTTCACTGTTCTTGCCTAATTGCTCGACTGAACCCACTGATTGTATCACCACATCAGCAATGCGATTAATCGAATTTATCGTGTTTTCCACAACGTGACCACCTTGGATTGCTTGATGTGTCGCTTCATTCGACATTATGGTCGCTTTATTGATTTGTTGTGTCGTATCACCAATGGTAGCAGTCATCTCTTCCATTGCTGCCGCTATGCCATTCACTTGCACCGATTGATCTTCAACAGTACGGCTCATCTGCATTGTTGTGGCTGATATTTGAGTAGCGGAACTCGCTACTTGCTCCGTCGCTTCATTCACTTGCACGGATATCTCTTTCATGCGTCCAAGCATCGCCGAGGCTGACTCTGCCAATCGCTGTGACTCTACTGTCTTTTCTTCAATATGTCGCACCATCTCTTCTAATTTCTCACCCATAGCATTAAAATGAGATGCCAATGCACCAAACTCTTCTTTGGTTTCTATATTGGCTCTGGCACTGAAATCACCTTGTGCTAATGAATTGGTCGCTTTAATTAAGATCTCAACAGGACGACGAATGCTATTAACGATAAGGCGCGAAAGAATTATCACCAGAACTATGACCACAACGGTAATCGCCAGCATGACATATACTGTTACTATTGAGTTTTGTGTTAATTCTTCTGTAAGTTTGACAGATAAAGACATCTTTTGAGAAAACATTTTTTCTATAGCTTTATCAACTTCTTCACCGGCTCGAAAACATTGATTTACCAACATTGCCGCGGTTACTTCCTTATTTCCTTTTTTCGATTCTTCGGCAGTTGCTTTTGCAACAGTTCCAAGTATAGCAAGCTTTTTATTAAAGTCACGATGTAATCGGGCACCTTCTGCTGTAAGAATCGTTTTACCAAATTCGTCCGATAAAGATAATGCTTCATCAATATCCTTGACAGCTTTTCTATGGTAAGACTGTGATTCAGTACTTTTTCCTATCTGATCAAGAAAAATACCATCGCGCAGCGCAATGCGCGCATCTTTGTAGCGTGCTTGTATTTTTCCTAAAAGCGCAATCGGCTCAGTAATATTCTTTTTAATAATACCACTGTCCTGTGCACCGGTTTGTAATGAATACATTCCGTACGTGGCTATACATAATGACATGATGATGAGGAGTGTATAGCTATAATTTAACTTTTTCGCTACACTAAAATGAGCAAATGAACTGAACATAACAACTCTCCGATTAATAATAGTAGAAACAACATTTTCAAATACGTGAATAACATTATGCTTGTACTTGGTTCTTTGCAAACACGAATACGATGCTTAAATACAAAAAACGTTTTACTGTAGAATATTATTTCAAGAGTGAATAATATCTTTTACTAATCAAGAAATTCGGATAAAGGAGTCTTTTGTTTGTGATTTTTTATAGAACAAAGAAAAATACCATTACTATTATGTATTATTTCATCAAGAGTAAGCGTTTTTTTTATCGAGATAAAGAAAAAAAGACCCTTTTATGAAAAAAAAGAGTCTTTTAAACGTTAGGAAATCTATTTCAAGATGATTAGGATACTCTCTATATCATAATCCGTAAAATTGATGTTCTGTTATCTTTGCGATATAGCGTGTCCTTTATAAAAGTGCACGAAATGTGCGTTCATTACTTTTAAGTTTATTTGGTGCGTATTTTGTATGATTACTTTCGCTGCCTTGCCCCTGTTGATCCAATTGTCCTGCTAAGTTCCGTAATTCTTCCGTCAAGTCTGCTAAACGGTTTGCAGTTTGGGCTACCTGACTTACTGCTGCCGCTGTCTCGGTAAATGCTGACGAGATATGCTCTACATTCGATGAAACTTCGACACTCGTCGCTGTTTGTTCTTCACTTGCTGCGGATATATGATTGATGATTTCTTGCAATGACTGATTACGCTCTATGATGATGCCAAGAGCTTCTGATGTTTGCGTAGCAGATACTTTGGTTTTTTCTACTTCACTTTTACCAACGCTTATCTCCTCTACCACTGTTTTGGTCTGTGTCTGTATTGTGCGGATTGTTGCGGCTATCTCTTGCGTGGCACGGCGGGTCTGTTCCGCTAATTTTCGTACTTCATCTGCGACTACGGCAAAACCACGACCCGCTTCACCGGCACGGGCTGCCTCTATCGCTGCATTTAATGCCAATAAATTCGTTTGATCTGCTATCTGTTCTATCGTTTCTATTATCGTACCAATTTGTTCACTATTCTTGCCTAATTGCTCGACTGAACCCGCTGATTGTATCACCACATCGGCAATGCGATTGATCGAAATTATCGTATTTTCCACAACGTGACCACCTTGGATTGCTTGATGTGTCGCTTCATTCGACATTATGGTCGCCTTATTGATTTGTTGTGTCGTATCACCAATGG
>JAFLBY010000068.1 GCA_017302855.1 Candidatus Kapaibacterium sp. | reverse complement strand
TTCCTTCCATTGTCCATTACCTTCAAAAGAATAAATTGCTCCATCAATATTTAGTGCAACATGTCCCACAAGCCCATTACTTCCGGTTTCGCCTTCAAAATTTAAAAATGCGGGACCTGAAATAAGGACTGACACACTATCTCCTCCTTTATCAATTGCAACTATCGGATTATTAGCCGCATACTGATAAGTATATAGACTTCTATATTTTTCCCACAGAGGGTCAACCGCCATAAACCTACCCGTAATATAATCATATTTTCTCACACCATGATCGGCAAGATCACTTTCGCTGTCAAGTTCTTTGCCGATGAACCCCTGACGAGGGGAAATAGAATTATCCATCAAAGTAGGCACACCGCTTATGGTCTTACCAAATGGTTCATAATCTTTTTCTGTGATGATAGTGCCGCCACTTCCCACAATAGCGCGAGTATTGCCCAAATGATCTAATATTTTGTATTCTTTATTGCCATTGGGAAGAAATGTAACTAATGGTGTTCCACCACCGGCATACATGAGATATTCGCTCGGTGCCCAGACCACAGCACTTCCTGTGAGAGATGCTCCTCCCGGACAAAGCGGTCCATTGAATATATGTTGTCGTCCTTCATAGATGGCATGTTGTCTGTTCCCGCCGCCTAAAAGGTAATACGAACGATTAAGGGAATATGGATAACTCGAATTTGAATTGGGTAAAGCAACTAATCGCTTTTGCTCCCTCTCACCGGATGGCGAATAACGATAACGCCAACGAAGATATGTATCATTGTTCATATCAAAACAACCTTCATCGCCGCTTCGAGCATAGCTTGCGCTGCTTGTATATTCATAGATGAGACTATTATAGGTATAATCAAAACTTTCACTTGTGCGTTTATATGAGTGTGCACCCCCTGATTCCAAAGCATCTATTCGATATCTTGTATCTAAAGAACCATCAGCATTATAGGTAAATTCATGCTTATGTTTTGTTGCTGTTGTCGGAGGCAAACCGCTCACGGCTTGTACTGACGGAAATAATTCTATTGTCGGTATCGTGTCCAAAACTAAAGATTTTTGACGAATTGGCATAATTATAATACTGTTAACCAATCTTTCAACAGAATCAAAATAAAAAACCTTTACTCCATCCGTTGGTAATTCGATTTTTCCTCATCTAAAAAAAAAATCCCCAAATTATAAGAAATTTGGAGATATTGTGGTTGTAAAAAGGTGATGATATAATTAATCTTCTTCGTGTTCACCCTTTGATTCAGCTTTGAAACCGGGTATTGGCGAAGTATCATTTTTTATCATTTTTTGCGAAGTGTGGTAAGGTCGGGCGGGCGATAATGATTTGCTTTGTTTTGCACTTGATTGTTGCACCGAAACTGCGGGTAAAGTATGCGTGTTTGCTGAAGATTGCACTTTAGGCATTCCTATTTTTTTTGATGTTTGCGTGTGCGGGATTTCTGATTGCATCAATGATGCTCCCACCCACAGTGATACAGCCACAAAAGCTACAGTGACAGAAATGGCGAGCGTTGTATTGTTGCGAAATATGCGAAAGAATTGTCCCAATCCATAAGTACCGGATGTGCTTCCCCGAATATCCGACGCAATGCTATTCATGACAGCATTTTCAAAACCGTTTGGCACATCAACGAATGGTAATTGTGCAAGAAATGTACGAGTAAGTACCCCTTGCTCAAAGTCCTCCGGTGAAGGCACATTGTTAAGATTGTGTTGTTCCGTTTTCATGGTATTATGTGTATTTGATATTTTCATTGTTTACTTCTTGGGATGGGGAATTAATGTATTATTTCATCATGAAGATGTTTGAGCATTACTTGCAGTTGTGCTCTTCCTCGGTTAATACGCGATTTCACAGTACCAACTTCAATATTTTCGATAATAGCAATTTCCTCATAACTCAAATTTTGAATATCGCGCATAATAATCATAATTCTTTGCGAAGGCGGTAAAGTCATGAGTGCTTTTTGAATTTGCTGCGCAATAATAGTAGTGTCCACACTTTCATCCGGCATATAACTTTCATCGGCAAGCTGCATTGAGTCTTCGCTGCTGTCTAAGTGAATGGTATTCAGGGATACAGTGACCTGATTGTGCATGGATTTATACTCCGACCGAGCAACATTTGCGGCAATTGTGAATATCCAGTTGGAGAACTTATCATTTCCTGAGAATGTGTCGCGTGAACGAAAAACTCTCACAAAAACATCCTGGGTCAGATCTATGGCAACCTCATACGAACCAATAAAACGGAAGATGAAAGTGATGATTCGCTGCTTGTAGCGGCGCATAATCAAAACCATAACTTCATGATTTCCTTGACGCAGCAATTGCATCAATTCCTCGTCGGTCTTACTCGAATGAGTTGTATTTGATTTTTGAAAAAGCATATAGTATCCGAATTATACACTATGTACCGCCGAAACGCGATTTTGTTCCATTTTTCACGAAGATTTATGTAAAAAGTGTGGTAAGTGCAAGTGACACCCTTTCCACAGAGCGGCAAGCGATAGCTAACCCCTTATTGAGCTTTGCCGTATTGGCAGCGGGAGCAATGACTGTTGTGAAGCCCAGTTTTTCCGCTTCCGAGCATCGTTGTTCGAAGTGCGATACCGGACGAATTTCACCGGAGAGCCCAATTTCACCAATGAGAACGGTTTCAGGGTGAAGAGGAATATCCTTCCAAGAACTCACCAAGGCAGCAGCAATGCCCAAATCCACAGCCGGATCATCCAAAGTAACCCCACCGGCAACATTGACAAACACATCGCATTTCCGAAACTCCAAACCAAGTCGTTTCTCAAGAACGGCAAGTATCATCTGCAATCGTCGTGTGTCGAAACCTGTGGAAGTCCTTTGTGCAACAGAAAATCCAGTGGGCGACACTAATGCCTGCACCTCTATAAGCATGGGTCTTGTACCTTCAACAGTTGCCACTATAGCCGTGCCTGAATCATGCCGATGCCTTTGAGCAAGGAATATTTCCGAAGGGTTATGTACTTCCTGCAATCCCCCTTCTACCATTTCAAAAATGCCTATTTCATTTGTTGATCCATAGCGATTTTTAATAGCTCTCAGTAAACGATACGCATACGTTTTTTCGCCTTCAAATTGCAAGACGGTATCCACCATGTGCTCAAGTACTTTTGGTCCGGCTATCATACCGTCTTTGGTCACATGTCCGACAAGAAAAATTGCCGTTCCCGATTTTTTGGCGGTTTGCATGAGTAATGCCGTACATTCCCGCACTTGCGTAACTGTGCCGGGAGTGGAGTTTATATCTTCGTGATATGTCGTTTGAATTGAATCAATTATAGCAACCGTAGCTTGAGTATCTTTTATTGCTTGTAACATTGTAGAAATATTGGTTTCTGCCAATAGCAACAAATCATTGGGTATTGAGGCAAGACGAGCAGCCCTCTGTTTAATCTGGAACAGTGATTCTTCACCCGTTATATACAAAGGGTTGTGCTTTTGCAGACCGGCGCACAGTTGCAGCATAAGGGTTGATTTTCCGATACCGGGATCGCCGCCCACCAGAATTAAAGAACCGGGAGTGATACCACCACCGAGCACCCTGTCAAGTTCAGAAATACCAGTCATTATACGTACATTGCCGGATCCTGCTATGTCGGCAAGTTTAGTGACGGCATTGGAGCTGTTGGACTTACCTTTGCTCTTAGCCGTACCGCCGCCTGTTATCTCTTCTACATACGTTTCCCATGCACCGCACACACTGCATTTACCAACCCAACGTGTGCTCGTAGCTCCACAATTTTGACATACATAACGCGAATGACTTTTCATACTTTATCCGATAATATTCGATTTTTGTTTGTTAAAAGTAGGAAGAAAATTCTTAATTTTCAGAAAATTGTCGAACAAGCACACACTAAATGGCTCATTTGACCATCTTTTTTAGCATATTTTCACGATTTATACCTGATGCAATGATAACAAAAGAACATATACTCGAGGCACTTTTAGAAGTCCATGACCCCGAAATTCCAACCTTGTCTGTGGTTGATTTGGGTATCGTCACAGATATTAGCATTGCCGATAACAATGCGGTAGCTGTCACTATTACCCCCACATTTGTCGGATGCCCGGCAATCGAAGTAATGCAACAGGAAATACGCGATTGTGTCATTGCTTTGGGGATTGATGATGTGAAAGTATATGTGAATTATGATACCCCATGGGATAGCAATCGCATAACAGAAAAAGGTAAACAAGCATTACGCTCTTTTGGATTAGCACCACCACCAAGTTTTGATATGGTATTGGAACTTGATATACTTCACGATGCCGTTTGCCCATATTGCCATAGCACAAACACTGTAATGCAAAGTCCTTTTGGTCCAACATTATGCCGCTCAATTCATTATTGTAATAATTGTTTGCAAGCTTTTGAACAGTTTAAACCGGTTGGTTAACATAATCATTTCATCCATAATTCGGTGTTAAGCACATGCACTTTCTTTCTTCTACGCTTTTACGCGCTTTTCTTGTAAGTATAGTAAGTTTTATGGTCTATCTGACAACGATAGCACCCGATGTTGGCTTTACAGACAGTGGAGAATTGGCAGCGGTGTGCACCACATTGGGAGTAGCTCATCCGACGGGATATCCGCTTTATACCATTATAGGGCATGTCTGGACATTATTACCTTTGCCCTTTTCACCCATTTATTCGCTTAATATATTTGCGGGACTTTGCGTTGCGGCTTCTGCCGGAATATTCTCTTGGATGCTCACCTTAATTTTCGGGCTGATTAATCAACCCAAGACTCAACAAAAAAAAGGAAAAACCGCGACAAATATTCTTGCATTTTCACCATTTGCAGAATATGTAACCACTATTGCCCTATCATGTCTCTATGCTTTTTCATCCATTATATGGCATCAAGCCACCTCTAATGAAGTATATTCATTGCAATTAGTTGTGCTTACTTTAAGTATAGCCCTTTTTTTGCGTGTTATGACCTTAGAACCACACCATCGCTTAGCTGCATTGATGCTATGGATTGCCATTATAGGATTAGGATTCGGTAATCATGGCACTACAATTTTACTTGCTCCGGCAATGATATTTATGTTTTTCAAAAGACCACAAGAGAAATTCGACATTTCCGCAAAACGTTGGAAAGAATTATCTCTATTGACTATTCCTTTTATTGCCGGTTTATGTGTGTGGTTATATTTGCCATTGCGCAGCGCTGCATTGCCGGATTTTAACTGGGGTGAAGTGCATCGAAGTTTTGATAAATTCTGGTATCACGCATCGGGTAAACAATTTCAAATCTGGATGTTCAATGGTAGTTTTTCCAACAATTTTCAAGAATTTATCTCTTTACTCCCCGGGCAATTAGGTTATGTCGGAGCTGCCTTTGCTCTTATAGGAATTATTCAACTATTCAAACGCAATGGAACAATCGGCACTTTTACTGCTCTACTCTTTTTCGGATGTGTTTTTTATGCTTTTAACTATGGAATCGACGATATTGAACCTTATTTTTCTTTAGCATTTATTGCCCTTTTTATCTTTACTGCGATTGGTTTTGCTTATGTGCTTACTACTGTTCAAACCAAAAGCAACAACATTGCTTTGCCTATTACCTTAACGCTATTGATGACATGTATAAATATTGGATTGCATTACAAACAAGCTGACAAATCGGACGATACCGTGGTGCGTGATTATACACAAATAATGGTGAAAAATTTGCCGAAAAACTCGGTTATTTTTTCATCACAATGGGATTATTGGTGCTCTGCATTTTGGTACAAACAATCATGTGAAAATATGCGTCCCGATATTATTTTAATTGAAAAAGAATTGCTGCGCCGCACATGGTACCCTCGGCTTATTCAAAGAAAATACCCTCAATTGTTCGTTTCGCTTAAAGCAGAAATGAAAGAATTTGAACAAGAACTTGAATTATTTGAAAGTGGCGGCAA
The DNA here is from genome assembly GCA_017302855.1 of Candidatus Kapaibacterium sp. Taxonomy (GTDB): domain Bacteria; phylum Bacteroidota; class Ignavibacteria; order Kapaibacteriales; family UBA961; genus UBA2353. Next base: position 10,298 of record JAFLBY010000068.1, on the reverse strand, counting down.
TTATAGTGATATACGCTTGCAAGGGGCTTGGGAAAAAATGCTTCATCGAATGATAACAACAAATTACGAAAAGTTTCCGCTTTATATCACCCATGATGTTCTGCAATCCGAACAAGCAATGATGCGCGGGTATCGTCCTGTGCCGGAGGGGCTTGCGTACAAAATAATCAAGGATAGTGAAACCTACACATCTGCCGTGGCTGTTCCCGATTATACCAAAGTAGCATTGACTCTGCAAAAGTATGAAGGACATCTTTACGAAGGCATGCAACAAGTGATAACAACTACATTACAAACAAGTGCTTACTATGCCGAGAAGATCGAAAAAGATCAAATCAAAGTACGCAAGATTCAAGAACAATTACAAAAATTCTCAGCATCACATTAACGCAGTAATCACATTGATTCACAATATAAGTAAGCTATGTATGTCATAGACTGCCCGTATATAGATAAGATTTGATAACTTCAATATTTGAAGAATACACCACGGGGGTGGAGCTTTTTCTGAGATTTTTATGCGTTATTTTATTATTATTGTGTGTGTTTTTCACACCGTTTTACTTTCTGCACAACAAGAACAATTTCCTTTCCGCAAAGATAGTGTATTAACATTCCTTCAACCGGACTCATTGTCATTGGAGGAATCGTATGCGAATATCAATGCTTTCCATCCTAAATTGGCGGGTGCTCAATTAGGTATTGATAATGCACAAGCACAAGTCAAACGAGCTTATGGAACACTTGATCCTCGACTTGATGCCGAGGTAACCGCTAAACGAGAAGCGGATAAATTTAAGCAACAAACAGCACAAGCTGACCTTGTAGTGCCACTGTATTGGGGACAAAAGATATTCGCCGGATGGAAAAGAAATCTCGGTTTTTTTGATCAAGATTTTACCACACCACTTACCGGAGAGGCATCGGTAGGAATTGCGATACCGCTTTGGCGCAATATTATGATTGATAAAAATCGTTCACAAATATTAAAAGCTGAAGTTCAACCGGCAATTGCGGAAAATCAGCGTGTGGAAGTGCGGAACGAATTATTTAGAAAATCAGCAGAAAAATATTGGCAATGGGTAGGGTCATACAAAAAATTTATCATCAACAATCGTTTATTAGCTTTAGCTCAACAAAGAGCAGACGGCATAAACGAACAAATACTAAGAGGTGAAAGACCTCGTATTGACTCTGTCGAAAACTATCAAGAAATTCAACGTCGCCTTGGTTCTCTAATCAAAGCGCGTCGCAATTATGAAAAAAACACCATAGCTTTTCAATTATTTTTATGGTCAAAAGACGGCACACCTGCGGATATTCCCAATAATGTCATACCGAAGGATTTTCCACCGGTTTCATTACTTACAATAGAACAATATCAAAAAGATCGAAGCGAGAGCATTCAGCGTCGTCCGGAAATTTCCCTCAACCGAGCAGAAAGACGCATTGCAGATGTTTCTCGAGACTTTGCGAATGAACAATGGAAACCGGATATTAACTTAAAATTTGCACCCTTTTCTGATCAATTCAATGATGGCGTAAATCGTTTGGACTATAAAGTGGGCGTGGATTTTTCAATGCCTTTGCTGTTTCGTGATGCCGGAGGACAGTTGGCAGAAGCCGAAATCAAACAACAGGTCACGGACATCAAGTTGTTCATGCTTCAACGTGAAGTGCAAGCCGAAGTTGATGATGCTGCGTCGGAACTACTCGCGAACTATGAACAATTTCTTGTTGCACGCAATGAACGAATAGCGGCTGAAAGGCTTGAAAATGCAGAAAGAGAACTCTTCGATCGCGGCGAAAGCGACATATTCCGTGTGAACTTTCGTGAACGTTTCACAGCGCAAGCAGCAGAGAAAGAAGTAGATGCCCTCGCGGAGTACTATGAAGCGGTTGCTCGTTACCGTTGGGCTTGTGCTTTGTTTTAGTATTTGAAATATATAAGGTTACTGATTACACATAGTGCATCTTCATGTTCAATCGTCTGCTCTTTCACTGCTTCTAAGAATTATCGAGAAAGTTAAAGAGAAAAATTGTCCTATATTTGCAAAAGAGTTTATTACTTTTCAAAGGACAATTGAACAATGCGAATTTTTTCCTACTTTGCATTCCTAACAATTTTTGCACTCTTTCAATCGGCGAAGTCCCAAGATACAACAATATATTGGACAAAAGGCGGCAATCTTGGAGCAAACTTCTCTCAAGTATCGTTATCAAATTGGGCAGGCGGTGGTAACAGTACCGTTTCCGTCACCGGATTGACAAACTTCTTTCTCAATTATAAAGACGCTAACTCTTTATGGAATAACTCATTGGAACTCGGATACGGTCTTACAAAGTTAGAAGGTCAAGATTTTCGTAAAAGTGATGACCGTATCATCTTGATTTCGCAATATGGACACAAAGCCAATGAACAATTAACGTACAGCGGACTTCTCGATTTTCGCACACAGTTTACGAAAGGCTTTAAATATGGAGCTGACGGCTCCGAAACTCTTATATCGAATTTCCTTGCTCCCGGATTTGTAACATTAAGTGCGGGTTTGACCTATCGCCCCTCCGATTGGTTCGAAATAATGGCTGCGCCCGTATCGAACAGGTTAGTACTCGTTATGGACGATACCCTTTCTCAACAAGGTGCTTTTGGTGTGGATAAAGGTAAAAATATACGCAGTGATTTGGGGGTAAATTTTAATATGTTTCTCAAAAAAGAAATCGTGCAAAATGTCACATTTCAGACCCGTTTGAATGTATTTGCACCGTATAGAACAATCACAACTGCAGTGGTAACATGGGAAACATTGTTAAACCTTAAAGTCAATGATTACATAACCGCAAGTTTTGCCACGGATTTACTTTATGATGAAAAAATTGCAATTAAGCGTGATGATGGAACCGTCGGACCTTCAACACAATTCAGAAGTGTGTTGGCAATTGGTCTTGGTTATAAATTTTAATTTTTTATTTTTCTGGGGTTATTTATGGGTTTTATTTCCGAATTTAAAGAATTTGCCTCAAAGGGCAATGTTGTTGATTTAGCGGTCGGGGTAATTATCGGCGGTGCATTCGGCAAAATTGTTAACTCAATGGTTAACGATATACTTATGCCTCCTTTAGGGATGATACTCGGCGGCATTAATTTTAAAGAATTTTCCATCGTCTTAAAAGACAAGGTAGGCGATACCCCGGCGGTAGTACTCGGCTATGGTGCATTTATTCAAAATGTCTTTGATTTTCTCATTCTCGCATTTTGTATTTTCCTCATGATAAAATCAATTAATACTTTGAAACGTAAACAAGTTGAAGTTCCGGCAGCCCCCCCTGCACCACCGGAACCAAGTTCGGAAGAAAAATTACTTATGGAAATTCGTGATTTACTCAAAAAGTAACAGCTTTCTACAAAATCCTGTTTTATCAAAAAAAACAGGATTTTTTTTACGGATTATTCTTTCATTATAATGTCAAAACTCCGCATAGGAATATTATCAGCAGCGGATTCTCAAAATCCTCGCACATGGTCAGGTACCACCTATTATTCAAGCCGTGCATTGGAACACTACGGTGCTCACATCACACATTTAGGTCCTTATCCCGGAAACCCTTGGCTTTACGAGTTTATAAAAAATAAAGTATGCAGAATACTAACAGGCAAAGGCACGAATCATTACAATACAAGAAGATTAGCCAAAAAATTCTCTACTTTTTTTTCCAAAAAAATAATATCTCATTCATTTGATTGGTTATATGCTCCCGCAGGTGCAGCTGAAACCGCATTATTACAAACGGATATTCCTATTTTAGGTTTATCTGACATTAACCATCTATTGGCACAAGATTACAAAAGCTTTCAGGACTTATGGAGTTGGTCATGGCAAGAACTTGCAGAAATTGAAGTTACAGCACTCCAAAAATTCAAAAAAATCGCGTATCCGACGCAATGGGTAGCACAATCAAGTATCCGCGACTTACATATTGATGCACAAAAAATATTCATTGCTCCATTAGGTGCTAATATTGAAGACTCAGAAATTCCGGAATACGAACAAGCAGTAAGGACAAAGAAATCTGATATTTGCCGCTTGCTGTTTTTGGGTGTTGATTGGGAAAGAAAAGGTGGGGCAATAGCTTTTGACACTCTCAAAGCTTTACTTTCCATGAATATTCCGACAGAATTGATAGTCTGTGGCTGCACTCCCCCTTCCACTTACAGCCACCCCTCAATGAAGGTAATACCATTTCTCGATAAAAACGATTTCCATCAAAGAAGTGCACTGCATCAACTGTTATCTACATCATCTTTTCTCTTGTTACCGACCAGAGCAGAAGCATACGGCATAGTGTTTTGCGAGGCATCATGCTTTGGCTTGCCGTCTGTCAGCACAAATGTTGGAGGAGTTTCCGGAGTAATTAGTGAAGGAAAAAATGGTCACTTACTCCCCCCTCGAGCTCATGGCAACGAGTATGCTCAACTTATTGCTGAAATTTGGGAAGATGAGCACAGATATTGTGCATTATCTCTTGCAAGCAGAAAAGAATATGAACATCGGCTTAACTGGAAAGCATGGGCTGAAACCGTCTTTCAGAATATCCGCTAACGATGATTCTCACATCACTTTGCGCCCAGTCTTGTTATATTCGCATTAGATTTCTGCCGGATAAGCGCAACCAAACCTCTGCTTTGGTGGTTATTATGATACATTATTTGAAAGTGTTACAATGAAAGAAAATCGTTTTTATATATTCACGGCATTGTTGTTTTTTGTGTGCTCATCCCTCAATGCTCAAGAATCAAACATTCGCTACGGCATCTTTGGGCATGGCTTGCTGAATATGCACAATGCAAATTTCAGAGAATTACCCGGCGTCCCGAATTGTTGTAAAAGTTATACAGACGGCACTGCAAGCACTATCGGCGGAGGTTTCCTTATTGAGTTTCCGTTCTTAGGAGATTTTGATTTTTCTTTCCGCATGAGCTATGCAGATTACTCTGGGCTTTTAGAAAGCACGGATAATATAGTCACCGCAAATGGAAGCACACCTTTTACTCATAAACTTAATGCAACGATTCCCGGTATATCTTTACAGCCCTCGCTGATGTATGAAATCACAAAAGGTTTACGATTACATGCCGGTTTTGATCTTAATTATTTACTCAACCAAACATATTCACAAAAAGAAGAAATTTCTTCCCCAAATGGTACTTTTTTTCCGGAAAACACACGTGTAAGAAATGAGACATCGGGCGATATAAAAGACAATGCAGCAGTAATGATTGCTCCAATGATTGGCTTAGCGTATGAATTTCCCATGAATGCGAAAAGAACCTTATTTCTAACGCCGGAAGTACAATATCAGCATGGCATTACGAATTTGAATAATAATCTGGATTGGAAAGTTTCAACAATTTGCTTTGGATTTGCTTTAAAATACAGCCCCAAACCGAATCCAATTCCGAAACCGGAACCCATTCCTGAAAAAAAGCCGGAAGAACCGACCAAACCTATTATTGTTCAAACACCCGTTGCACCCCCAAAAGAACCCATCGAAGCTGACATTCGTGCAGTAGGTTTAGATGATAATGGAAAAGAATTTCCCGTGGCAAAAATTACAGTTGAAGAATTCCTTTCCTCACAGATTCGCCCACTACTCAATTATATATTTTTCGATGAAAATTCGGCTGAGATTTCTGCTAAATACATGAAACTTTCGCCTCAATCGAAAAATAACTTCTCAGTAAAAACATTACAAAACGAATCAACCCTACAAACCTATTATCATGTTATGAATATAATAGCTCAACGTTTACAAGATAATCCATCGGCTAAACTTACAATTACGGGTTGCAATAGCAATGAAGGTAATGAAAAAAACAATTCCCTTTTATCTCAAAAGAGAGCTAATGCAGTAAAAGACTATTTTTCAAAGACATGGAATATTGACGAAAAACGTCTGATTGTTACATATCGTAATTTACCGGAGAAACCTTCCAATAATGATACTGATGACGGTATTGCAGAAAATCGTCGTGTTGAGTTAAGTTCCGATTCGTGGAAAATAATTGAGCCGGTAATTCTCAATGACACTATACGTACCTCAAATCCACCGATAATTAGATTTTATCCAACAGTAAAAACCAATGCAGATATTCGAGATTGGAAAGTCTCGGTAAGCCAAAAAAACACAGAATACAAACAATTTACCGGTACTCAAGAGACACCGCAATTTTTGGATTGGAATATTTTGAGCAATAACAATAATGTACCTTCCCTTTCTGATCCACTGTTTTTTAGTATCAAGGCAGAGAACTCCGATAATCAGGTAGCATTAAGTCCGGTGCGGTCCATTCCGTTCGAGCAAATTACAGTACAAAGAAAACGTGCTGAGAACAAATCCGACAAAGAAATTGACCGCTATAGTCTTATTCTGTTTGATTTTGATCGCTCTGAAATCGGATCGGCAAATAAGCGGATTTTGGATTATATTAAACCGAGAATTGCCCCTAATGCAACAGTGACAGTAACCGGCTATACCGATAAAATTGGCGATGATCAGCACAATAAGGAGCTGTCGCTGCAAAGAGCGCAAAACACCGTAAAAGCAATAGGCAAAGGTAACGCAATTGGCGAAGGAGAAAAAGAAATTTTCGATAACACTATTCCCGAAGGTCGCTTTTACAATCGTACAGTTACTGTTATCGTCGAAACTCCCATTTCAAAATAGTATATACGGACATCCATAATGAAAACGATTACATCAGCAGCATTACGAGAACGGCTTGTCTCAAATGATAATCCTCCGGTTATTTTAGACGTTCGTCAGCCGGAAGAACGCGAACTCCAGAAAATTGAAGGAGATACTTTGTTTATTCCACTCGGTGAACTTCCTGCACGCCTCGAAGAGCTGGAAGAATATAAAGATAAAGAACTAATTATCTACTGCCGAAGTGGCAATCGCAGCGGACAAGCATGTATGTTTTTGGAGCAACAAGGATTTACCGACACAGTCAACCTTATTGGCGGTATGTTGAAATGGTCTTAATATTTTGAGTGTTAATCAAAGAGAACTTATGAAATTTGCAATACTGACAGGTGGGGGCGATTGCTCCGGTATGAATGCTTTTGTGCGTGCTGTAGTGCGATGCAGTCTGAACGAGAAACCGGAAACATCTGTGTGGGGAGCTCTCGACGGATGGCATGGGCTTATTTATAACAAATATCGAACGCTGCAAAAATTAGATGTCGCGGGCATTGCTTCCGCCGGTGGCACAATACTCGGTACAATCCGAGTACCTGAACTTGCGACTAATCATAGTTTACAAGAAACCGTAGCTCAAAATTTACATGACAATCGTTTTGATTATCTCTTTGTTTGTGGCGGAAATGGAAGTGTAAAGGCAGCAAATACCATAAATAATATTCTCCGAACTGAAAATTTACGCACAAAAGTTCTAGTATGCCCGGGCTCAATTGATAATGATGTGTGCAATAATCATGGTTCTTCCATCGGGTTTTACAGTGCATTAGATAAAAGTTTAGAAATGTTGGAATGGATACGTGACACAGCAAGTTCTCACCGAAGAGTGTATTTAATTAAATCAATGGGAAGAGATTCTGCGTACTTAGCAATGTATGCGGGCATTGCCACCGGAGCAGAACAAGTTATTGTCCCCGGCGAAGTTATTGATTATGAAAAAATTGCCACCATGATTGATGAACGTGACCGCGATACGCGAATTATTGTTGCCGAGGGGTATCATGAATCATTGACTGATATATCAGCAACACTGGAAGCAATATTCAAAAAACGAAACATAAAACATGAAATCAGGACAGTTGATATGAGCTATTTTCAACGTGGCGGTTCGGCAGCAGTTACCGACATATTACGTGCAAGTTGGGTAGCGTTCTCAATGGTTAAAGATGCCTTTGCTCGATGCGACAGCGGTTTTTATTCTGCCTTTTATACAGGTCAAAAACCAAGTATCATTTCATTGGAAGATGCATCTGACGATTCCAAAACAAGCCATGCGCAAATACCCCAAGAAATTATTGATCTCACTTTGGCGCTTCGATAATTATTTTTACAATTGTAATTATTGTCTATCAAAAAAACCGTCATCATTATTAATTCGATATGGTGATATTCCCACACAAATAAGTGCTGATCACATTCGTATCGTTAATATTTACATCCGAACATTGTAATTCCGGAGTTTTCATGTTAACATCCATGAGAAATCTAGAATAATACACCACATCAATTAATTGTTGTACATCTTCATAGTAATGTAATCACACAGGATAATCGTCGGAAGCAAGTGGAATTTCTACAATAAATGTACTGCCTCGTCCTATAAGACTCTCACACCAGATTGCACCATCATGTAACTCGACAAATTTTTTTGCACTCGCAAGCCCTAAACCGGTAGAATGTTCCTCCCCTGTTGGGCGTGCAGATAATTTTTGAAATTTTTTGAATAGTTTTTTCATTTCTTCTTGCGAAATACCCGGACCTTGGTCGGTAACTTCAAAACGACACCTTTCTTTGTTGCGACGTAATGAAACTGTAATCTCTGCACCGAGATGAGAATACTTCAAGGCATTAGAGAACAGGTTATCTACAATCCCCTGTAAAATGATTGCATCTCCCATAACATGAATGGTTTCGTCAAGGGATGTTTGTATCGTCATATTTTTCTTTTCGGCATGATGAACATATCTTTTAAGCACATGATGAATGTTTTCAGAGAAATTCAGCAATTTTTTTTCAAGGACGAACGTTTGGGAGTCATATCTGTTAAACTCCAGCAATGCTTTTATCAGTTCAAACATTCCATTAGCTGTAATGACAATATCATTAACAGACTCCTTTGTCAATTCGGATATTGTTTCATCTTTTTGAATATATTTAGAGAGCATTAATATTGTACCAAGGGGATTTTTTAAGTCATGCGCCACAACCCCCATAAATTCATTTTTTTCTTGGAGAGTCATTTCCAATCTATGTATTGCTTCATGCAATCGAGTATTTGCTATTTCAATTTCTACGGATTGCTCTGTCAATACTGCTTGCTGCCGTAATATCTCCTGATTCTGATTTTCAATTATGGTGTTTTCTGCTTCAATCTCCTTTTGTATTACATAATTTTCAAGAACATTTTTTTGGAGATAATACATAATCATTAAGCTGATTAAGATAAAAATTGTTATGTTGATGTTCATCTTCAACAAGAGAGTGAATTTATCCGGATAGGTAGTAATTATACCGCTGGACATAAAATGAATATCATATACAATTACTAATGAGAACAGAAAAATTGCTAATACTTTTAATGGAATTCGTCCAACTAACATTGAAGCAAGTGTCCAATAGTACAAACCGCTAATGTAGAAATCTGTACCTCGTTGCACCATATTCGTGCTCATAAGTATAGCATCATTTATGGCACAGAAAGCAATGGTACCGAGTGAAATGAATTGCCAATATTTAATCCATATATGAGTTTTGAAGGAAAAGTAATAAGCAACACCCAAAGGGAAAACCATCCCAAGTCCGCGATGAATCAGAACTTCTTTCACGGAGTAAACTCCTCCGGTTATATCAGAGAGTGCAAAAACACAAATCGCAGCAATGGCTCCAAGTATAAACCAGCGATTTCGGGCAAATTTTCGTGCCTGATCTTCATTGATGTTTTGAATCATGAAACTACGATCATTGAAGGTCTCGGTATTGTGTTGAGAATCTGTATCCATTAACCACCATCTTGAAAGTCTAATGTACAAAATTACAACATTTTAGCTTTAACGCAGTACGTCTATGTTTACGTCATAATTGTCGGCAAAATGCCAATTCAAAGTTGCTGTAACCTTTTTCTTGCGCGTGGCACAAATTCGCTTGCAGGAAAAGTTGTGAGCAATGATGAGAAAGTCTTTTTTGCTTCCTCTTTCTTACCTTGTCTGTAATATGTTTCACCAAGCATGACCATTGCATCGTCCAATTTAGCAGAATTTTTTTGTGAAAGTACTAACTTAAATTGATTCGCTGCATCATCGAATTTACCAATAGCAAAATAGGATTCGCCAAGCCAATATTGAGAGTTTACTTTTGTGGACATATTATCAGGTTTTTCGATAGCGGCTTGCAAATATGGTATAGATTGAGCGTAATCCCTTCTGGATATTAAACGTAATGCTGTTTTATAGTTTGAGGCAGTGAGAGTATCGGAAGCAGATTTTTTGTTTGAAGCATTTTTATCTTGAAGTTCATCCGTTTTTGGAATCTTTGCCACAGTT